>JAESUA010000386.1 GCA_016763255.1 Magnetovibrio sp.
CAATCGATCAGCGATGCGTTGAGCAACGGCACCCGTACAGCAAGGCCGTTCAATTTTCCGCTAAGCTCCGGGTAGATCATGGTGATCGCGGTGGCCGATCCGGTGGAGGTGGGGATTAGGTTCATCAAACTTGATCTGGCCCGGCGCAGATCTTTCTGGGGACGGTCGACCACCACCTGGGTGTTGGTGACATCGTGAATGGTGGTGATCACACCGTGTTTGATGCCAATGCTTTCGTGCACCACTTTGACCACCGGGGCCAAGCAGTTGGTGGTGCAACTGGCGGCCGTCAGCAGGTGATGGACAGCGGGGTCATATTCATGATCGTTGACGCCGTAAACGATGTTCAAGGCGGTGCCTTTGACAGGGGCTGCGACGATGACTTTTTTGACGCCCTGGTCAAAATAACTTAGCAACTGTTCGGGTTTGCGAAAGGCACCGGTGCATTCCAGCACGATGTCACAACCGCCCCAGTTTCCATCTTCGATGGTCGTGACTGATGTGTGGAGAAGGCTTGTATCTTCAATGATCACCTTGTCACCAACGTCGTGGGCTTCGATATCCCAGCGGCCATGAACGGAATCAAAATTAAGCAAATGGGCGGAACCCGCAGCGTCGGTGTTGATTTCGTTGATGCGCACCCAGTCCAAGCCATCATGGTTCCAGCCCGCGCGCAATACGAGGCGCCCCATGCGGCCAAAGCCGTTGATGCCGATGCAAACGCCCATGGTGATCTCCAAATCTGTACAGTATGCGACCTGGTCATTGACGGCAGGCTTATGCGACATCGTTATATTTCTAGTGATATAGGAATGTCAAAGCGAATATAGCCTGAGAGGTATTTCAGATTTATGTCAGTGAGGGTGATGCATTGTTATTGAGTTGGCATCAAGTGGCGAGGTGGCAGCTGATGCTCATGGTCTCGCTCAGGCGTTGGGGTTTGGGCATCTCGCGCAGGCATTGCTCATTCGCTTTCGGGCAACGCGGGTGGAAATGGCAGCCCGATGGTGGGTCCAACGGTGAGGGGATCTCGCCCCGGATGGGTTCAAAATTGCGTTTTCCGGTACTGATTTTGGGTGAGGATGCCTTCAGCGCCTGGGTATAGGGATGGCGCGGGTTGTCGAGCACTTGATCGACCGGTCCCTGTTCGACAATGCGGCCCAGATACATCACCGCCACCCGATCACACAAATGGCGCACCACACTGAGGTCGTGACTGATGAACAAATAAGCGAGGTTCTTTTGTTTGCGCAGGTCCATGAACAGGTTGATGATTTGTGCCTGGATAGAAACATCCAGGGCCGCCACGGGTTCATCACAGATCACCAAATCGGGCTGCATGGCCAACGCCCGGGCGATGCCGAAGCGTTGACGCTGACCGCCGGAAAACTGATGAGGATAGCGCTTTGTCAAACTGTCATCGATGCCGCATTGCTCGAAAATAGAGGCCATATAGGCATCGCGTTCGGCCTTGGGCACGATGTTGTGCACATTGATGGCCTCGCGGATTTGATCGCCGATGCGCATGCGGGGGTTAAGCGACGAATAGGGGTCTTGAAAAACCATCTGAATTTTCAACAGATCATGCGCCGACATCTGGCTTGTCGGGGTGTTGCGATACTCAATCTGCCCCGATGTTTGCGACAAAAGGCCCATGATCAGGCGCGCCACGGTGGATTTTCCACAACCCGATTCCCCGACCAGGCCAAGGGCTTCACCGGGGCGTAAATCGAACGACAAATCATCAACCGCGCGGACCGTTTCCGGCTTGCGCCCGGCCCCCATTAAATTGGCGAATTTATCGCCCAGGCCAAGTGGCTTGGAAAATGTCTTGGATAGATTTTTAACCGACAAAAGCACGTCTTCGCTCATGACGACATCTCCTGGACTTGTGCTGCGTTCAGCGGGTTGTGGCAGCGATAGGACTGGCGTCCATCAAAGCTTACTAGCGGATCTTGAAGCAAACAGATGTTGTCGGCATGTTCACATCTTGGGGCGAACGCACAGCCTTTTGGGAGGTTGGCTGGGGTCGGCATCAATCCGGGGATTTGATGTAGCGCCTTGCCGTGATCGCACTCTTCGGGCACCGATTGGATCAGCCCGCGCGTATAGGGGTGCTTGGGATTGCTGATCACATCTGCGGTTGGCCCATCTTCAACGATGCGCCCGGCATACATCACCGCAATGCGATCGGCGATGCCGGATACTACCGCCAGATCGTGGCTGACCCATACCAGGGCGGTGTTGGTTTCTTCACACAACTTACGCGCCTCATACAGAATTTGGGCCTGAATGGTGACATCGAGCGCGGTGGTCGCTTCGTCGGCGAGAATTAGATCTGGTTTGTTGAGCAAGGCGGTGGCGATGGCCACGCGTTGGCGCATGCCACCGGACAGTTGGTGGGGATATGCACGCAGGCGTTCTTCGGGGGAAGGGATGCCGACCTTTTGCAGGGCTTCCAAACACCGCGCCCGGGCCTTGGATTTGCTCACCCGGTGATGGGCGCGAATGGCTTCGATCATTTGCGCGTCGATGCGCATGACCGGGTTGAGCGTCGCCATCGGGTCTTGGAAAATCATCGCGATGCGATCACCGCGCAATGCCCGTAAGTTTTCGCCACTCATCGTCGCAATGTTTTCACCGCGAAATGTGACGCTGCCGCCGCAGATCCGGCCTGGTTCCGGCAAGATACGCATCAAAGCTTTTGCGAACACCGATTTTCCGGATCCAGATTCACCGACCAAGCCGATGATTTCACCAGGGGCGACCATCAAATCTACCCCGCGCACCGCGGTGATGATGCCGTCACGCACCGGAAATTCCACCTGAAGATCATTGACGCAAAGGATCATCTCGCTCATTGGTCCAGTCTCACTCATTGCCCCCGTGTCCTTGGATTAAGGATGTCGCGCATGTGATCGCCCACCAAGTTGATTGATACGATGGTGAACACCAACGCCAGTCCCGGGAATATCGATAACCAATAGCGTCCGCTTTGCATGAAATGAAATCCGTTGGCGATCAAAAGCCCCAAGGAGGGTTCGGTGATCGGCACCCCGATACCCAAAAATGACAGCGTCGATTCCAAGGCGATGGCATGGGCCACTTGCATAGTCACGATGACGATCAAAGGCGGCATGCAGTTGGGCAAAAGATGGCCGAAAATAATCCGTGTCTGGGAATAGCGCAGACAGCGTGCGGCATCGATGTATTCACGATTTTTTTCCACCAAGGCCAAGCCGCGAATGGTGCGCGCATAATAGGCCCACTGCACCGCAACCAGGGCAAACATGATTTTTTCCGTGCCCTGGCCCAAAACCGCCAACAACACCAAGGCGATCAATACCGCGGGGAAGCTCATCTGCACCTCGACGATGCGCATGATGATGGTGTCGGTGCGCCCGCCAAACCAGGCTGAAATCAAGCCCACCGTGGCGCCGATGATCAGCGCAATAAATGCGCTGGCGGCGCCGATGGACAGGCTGGTGCGCAGGCCATACATGATGGCCGATAAAATATCGCGGCCCTGATTGTCTGATCCCAGGTGGAAGGTGAAGCCAAGCGCCGTTTGTGCGCCCGGTTCCAAATTGCCATCCATAAAATCAAGCTGCATCAGATCATAGGGATTTTGCGGCGCAATCCATGGTGCGAAGATGGCGATGAAGACCACCAGCAAGACCCCCACAAAGCCGATCACGGCAATGGGATTGGCTGAAAAGTCCGCCACAAAATGGCCCAGTGGGGTGTCCTTGAACGCGAGGCGTTGTGCAGGTTGTGCGGCGTTGCTCATGACTTGATGTCTTCCAACCGGATGCGCGGATCAAGCGCCGAATACAAAAGATCGACCACCAAATTGATGACGATGAACATGCTCACCGTCACCAGCAAATAAGCGACAATCACGGGGCGGTCCAAAACGGCGATGGAATCGATCAGCAATTTACCCATGCCCGGCCAGGCAAATATGCTCTCAGTCACCACCGCAAAGGCGATGACGTTGCCCAGCTCCAAGCCCAGCACCGTGACCACCGGGATCATGATGTTGCGCAGCACGTGTACGCTGACGATGCGGCCTTCACTGACCCCTTTGGCGCGGGCGAAGGCGACATAATCCGACAGCATGTTTTCACGCACCCCGGCGCGGATTAGGCGCATCACCAAGGCCAACTTAAAAAGCGCCAAATTGATCGCCGGAAGGGCCAGGTGTGACAGGCCGTCAATGGTCAGCAAGCTGATCGGTATACCAAATACGTTGACCGTATCACCGCGTCCGCCCGATGGCAGGATGTCGAGATAAACGGCAAAGCCCATGATCAGCATCAGCCCGACCCAAAAGGTCGGCAACGAAGAAAACAAGATCGAGCATGACATGATGGCGCGTTCGATCCAGGTGCCGGGGTTCAATCCCGCCAGCAAACCCAATGGGATACCCAAAACGACGGCGATCACCATGGCGCTCAGCGCCAGCTCGATGGTGGCGGGCATTTTTGACAAGATCAGTTCCAGGGCCGGTTCGTTATAAACGAAGCTGTTGCCCAAACTGCCTTGCATCACATTGCCCAAAAAGACGAAGTACTGTTCGTACCAGGGCAGGTCGAGCCCCAGGGCGCGCACCGCGGCTTCATATTCTGCGGCGGTGGCTTCGGGGTTGATCAAAACATCAACGGGACTGCCGATGGCATAAACCCCGACGAACACGACAAAGGACATGCCCAGCAGAACGGCCACGCTTTGCATCAGCCTTCGCAGCAAAAAATTCAGCATGCCGTTATCTTTCTCATCACTTGAAATACGAAGGAAACCCGTCCGCCCCCACTAAA
>JAESUA010000029.1 GCA_016763255.1 Magnetovibrio sp.
GGGTCGCGTTGCTCGAATACGTCGCCGACGCAGTGAAGTAGGTTGGCGTATTGCGATGGTTCGTATGAACCTTTCTCGCGGCCGGCGAGAATGTCAATCACGACGGATCGGATTTCTTCGTATGAGTGTGGCATGATCTATGAGGCATAACAGTTGATTGAACGGTATTCCGCGTATCCAAGGCTATGGATCATACTATATGGAATTCCGCATAGTGGGAGAAATCACTGTGTTTATAAGGAAAGACCTAGACTGTCGTGTGCAGAAAACACAAATCAGTGTGAGAATGGGGGGGGCAGCAGTTTGTGACACCCTTCCACATGGTGAATATCACGCCACAAAACGATGTTTCGGCATCACCTTGATAACTGGGTAGAACAGTCGCGGATCATCGCCGACATCTTGTCGTCTAATCGTGATTCTTGGCTCGAGTGGACCTCCTTCCATGTAGCGTATCGAGACAGCGCGATGAGTCCATGCTCGGCTTCGTTCAGCGTCAGCATACCAAGGGATGCGTGCGGCCGGTAGAGCCTAAGGTTTACGGAACCGGAGTGTGCAGGAACGAATCAATGAAAAATGTATGTGGATATGACTGATTTTCCGCTGGATTGAACAAGGATGACGTTAACCTGAGGTTCAGAAACCCTATCCGGGCTAACGCGAAATATGGTTCTAAAGCCATAGATGTATGGAGTCGTAAAGCAATTAGACACAATTATGTGCGAAATGTTGGTGAGCTTTACGAAACCGCTTCTTCTTGGAAGTAGTGGAGGACACTGTCGGTCCGGATGCTATCCACTCCGTTGCGACAGTTGGTTTTTGGCAGCCATTTGGAAAGCCAGGAGTCTTTAAATCACTCGATGATATCGTTCTGCGTACCCTCGTGTAACCCGGCCCATCCGATCGGCCCTGAGCCAGTACTTCGGGAAATCGTGCGGCATTCATTCCCAATCAAAGGCGCGGATAGGGTTTTGTATCCCTGGGAATGCTGATTTCTCGAGAATTCAAAGCCCAGAACGAGAGGCGGTTTGCCATATCATTGAGCCACTCCGATCACGAAATTCTACCATCGAAGGACTGAAACATGTCATCGATGTCTTCGTCACTGTCTTGTTCTCGCTCAAGAGAGAAGATGCGATCTTCTTCACGCTGCATATCTGCCAATTCTTCCCTCTGCGCCTCCATATCGCTGATTTTCTCATCCTGGCTTGATGTATCAATGTGCCAGCTGCCACCCAGAGTTGACGAGATTTCCTTTAGTTCATCCAGGAACTGCCAGGCCTCTTCTGGGCCATTTGTGGCATCGAACAGATTATCGATTTCAAGATCACAAAATTGGTCTGCTTTGTCTGCCCACATCCGACGGCCATTGTTTGAGAAGTAGCTGCATTCATTAACGAACTTCACCCATATAAGCCACTCATCAGTAGTTGCTTCCCAGTCAATTTTATCAGCTAGCATGTCTACACATGATTTGAGCAACTCGAGACAATCACCAGTTAAGGATTGATTCTCGTGCATCGCATCCAAAAATCCAGTTATCTGATGATCAATGATACGTTCCAATTCGCCGGACTGGTGTAGCTTGGATACCGCTGATATTGCGATTGGCATCAGGGGATCGTTTTCTAATTGACCAGACCACCTGGCCATCTCTGTGAGACGCTCGCAGACACGGTCCCGTTGCACAAGTCGAACTGCGTTATCAGCTCTGTACTGAATGCGATAGTATGATGCTGCTTCTGCCAGTACCGTTCCTTCGATAACCGATATAGTCCTATCATCAAGCTCGACTAATCCTGCCGGGTGTTTTTCGATACGGCCATTGCTATTAAGTCGTAAGAGACAGGATACCTGTTCATAAAATACTGCATTCTGGAGCAAGCTATAACAAATTGATTTGTCGCCTGCTATCTTTAAGCGAATGTAATCCATCACTGACGGGTTATGAAATCCAACAGCAATCTGATCGCTTTCCGATGATTTTACGCTCTGGGTGAAGGTCCCCTCAATGTGATCTAGTGCATTATTGAACAGCCTGATGCTTTCGATCGAACTGCCGCTTGCGTCATCCAATCCATTCAGTCTTGCCCACGCTTTTTTCAGTTCTCCCAGGCCGAATAGCCCCTCATTCAGAGCCAGGCAGTACAAAATACTTCGGGCATCCTCGCTAATTTGCTGATTGAATGCGTGATCCCACATGGCATTGGGATCATCTAGCGACTGTAAAAACAAACCGGGATAGTTCTCCGGCGTCGTGTCAACATCGCCACCCCCTATGGTCATCCATTCGATCGCCCGAGGAAAGTAGTGCTTGTGATTGATGATTTTCAGATATGTTTTATTATGCACAATAGCCTGCACATGCTCATCGCTTAGTTCAGAGAAGTACAAATGATTGTACAATACTTTGGCTTTGTGGTGCTTGGTGTAGTCTTCTATCTGAACGATGCATTTGGGCACATCGATGGCTGGTGTGCTCAATTTCTCGTATAGCTGCTTCGCCTCATTTAGGATGTACTCTCGGGTCGCAAGAATAATCCTCAAGTTTTTGGACTTCCTTGCCTGCAATAGCAGACGGAGTATGCCAGCATCCTCATTTTTGTTTAGTTTTTCCGACAAACTGGACTGGCCCAAAAAGTCGTCGTAAAAAATCACCTGATTCTTCGTGGGATCTATGCATGTGATCGCTTCGCTGATGTCGTTCCGAGCCGTAATCAAGTCATAGCCTTGATCCATAAGCCGAGTGACTAAAACTTGTGCCAGTGTGGTCTTACCAATACCGGGTATTCCAGAAAGAATGCACGCGTGGTACTTGGCAAGTAGTTCCATGCCTTTCTCGTATGCAGCTGTTTGCACATACAGCGACAGCTTTCTTTCGATATCTTCCTTGGATAATTCATTCCAGACCGCCTGACCATTGTGCAGAATCCGTGTTAGCACTGCGGTGCTGGTTAGCCAAAGTTTGTGGTGTGCTTTCTCGACATCAGGATTCTTTCTAATCAGCTTCTGGATCCCCTCTAGGCCATAGATATCCTCCATGGTCTTGCAGTAGGGAGTCAGAATTTCTAGCAGTTCCTGCTTGTTCCCAGTTGATAAGCTCAGAGAAGTCGCGAGGATGTACCGCTCAGGCTTCAGGGTCTCGATCTTTGGCAGCTCAGTTTTCTTGAGCGAATGCTTGAGATTACTGAATTTAGATCTGCAGTAGTGCTTGCATTGCTCGACAGTTTCACCATCAAGCTTTGACCCATGCAGTAGATCCACACCCGAATCCCGTCCTCTGGCAAATGGTTGGAATCGCAACCCCAGTTCCTTATCAAGCAAGTCACTCACCAAATTCTCAAAATCAACATCTGATAAACTATGCAGTGTGTAATTGCTCATACGTAAATTGCTTTCTGCTTTTTTCGTCTCGCCATTCCTAGCGAGATTCTAGGGAAAGTGCAACGACGGAGTGCTCACTGGGATGGATAAAGAGATATCATGCTCCGGAGGCGTTCGCGGCGATTTTTTCCTGTTCCACGAATGGGCGTACCCAGTCTCGCAGTTCTTCCCAGTTTGCGTCTTTTGGTAATGGGAAGTGCTCGATGAACTCGGCTTCGACGAGTTGCCGGAACATCATTTCCACCGATCTCCGGGGCAGTAAACCGAGCATCGAGTCGTAGAATGTGTTGTGAGTCTGGTAGTGGTGACTATGGATGAAGGAGTCCCATGTACTGCGCAGGTCCTCATCCGATCGGATGTCGATGATCTCCGTCTCTTCCATAACGCGATCGTTCACATCGCCCCAGCCCTCTTTCATCAGATTTACAGCTTCAACATCTGTGGCAGGTGCGCCGTAGCCAAAGATCGTGAGTAGGAAACAATCCTTCAGCGACGCCTGTACAAACTTCCACGCGAAAGCAATTAGCGGGTCAGCAGTGTAGTTCTTCTGGGCCACAGGATAAAGCAACTGGCTGTCAACAAAGGGCTCCGCGCACTGTCTACAGTTTTCCCCTCGATCGCCGATGCTTGGTCTCTCATGCTGAAAACAATAACCTGTAGCCACATTCCCGTGGAGGTGTAGGCAATGCGGGGGTTCGGCTATCAAGCTACAGCGACCCATGGCTTGAATCAAGAAAGGGTCCCAGTTGAAGCTCGCAATCAAATCCTTTGATCGAAGCGAGAGTACGAGGTGGTCATAAATCGTTGGCTCTTTCGGTAACCTCAGCTCGGTGAAATAGTTGAATACCTCGTCTTCCAAGTCTTTTACCAATACGGGGTATTTCCCACTAGTCATGAGTCGGGAGTAGAGGGCCTCGAAATCCTCCCCGTCAACGAAGACTCCAGCCGTTTCCAGCTTTGGTCGAAGCTTGAGAGTGTCGATAAAATCGGCAATAACCGGGAGATTCTTACCAACAGCATCACCGTTCGGACAGCATGCGCGGCTAGCGCCGGCTCCGAGGATGACAACATGTCGGCGAATATTGTGAGTGGGTAAAGGCGGAGTCATTGCGTTCATGCCTGATTATATGCTCTTCATCAGTTTCTACTGTTTCTATGTTCCGGATAGATCTCAGAACTTCTTCCGCCACTATGATCAGAAGGGCCACGTGCTAGACATCCGAACAATCCAAGCCGCTGAGGATTGCTCATGTGATTGGTTCACCGAATCTAGTCCTTCCGCTTTGTGAATTGTGATACGATGCTGCCTTTCATGGTAAAAACAATAACCATTTTTCTAGGATCGTGCGATATTTGGTCCAAAGGGAGGCATGACCCATGTCCGAAGCGTATTGGAATAGGCTCAAGGAGAGCGTCGCATTTATCGAGGGCCTCTACAAGAAGCACAAGATAATTCTGCCCCCAAACGAGGGTCTTCAGACGGCGATAAATGAGGCTAAGGCTCAAATTGCGGGCACCAAGATGGCGGGGGACCCAACAGATGCAGAGGTCGCGGCTACAGCAGAAAAAACCAACGTGATCATCAC
>JAESUA010000387.1 GCA_016763255.1 Magnetovibrio sp.
GGTCATATTTCGCTTTATCAATTAACCATCGAACCGGGAACCGCCTTTTTCCGCCAGCAGGTTCGCGAGACCGAAGAAGACCTCGCCGCCGACCTTTATGAGCTGACCCAGCAGATGTGCGAAGACGCCGGCATGCCGGCCTATGAAATTTCAAATCACGCCGCCCTGGGTCAAGAAAGTCGTCACAATCTGACCTATTGGACCGGTGGCGATTATATCGGCGTCGGCCCCGGCGCCCACGGGCGTCTCAGTTCAGCCGTCCAGACCCCCTGTCAAACCCGCGCTCAAACCCGAGCCGTCTACCAAATGGCCGATCCCGCACGCTGGTTGGCGGCGGTGGAGGCCAAAGGCCACGCCACCGCCAAGGTGCGGCCCTTAAGTGGCATCGAACGCATCGAAGAAGTGGTGCTGTCGGGTCTGCGTTTGCGCCACGGTCTAGAGGCCAAACAGTTCCACAGGATGACCGGTCAGGATTTGCTCACAGCACTAAATATAGTGGCACTAGTAGAACTACAAGAGGCAGGTCTTGTGGTTCTTGATGATCAAGGCCTGCGCACAACGCCACGCGGAAGGCTGATGCTCAATACCATTTTGCACCGCCTGCTCGACGATGCAGATGAGGAAGAGGATACCGATCGGCTTAGTAAGGCGCTGATTTAATAACCTGCGGCAACCTAAGGAAAAGCCTGCGGCAACTTAAGGAAAAACCTGCGGTGCAGGGTCAATCACCTGCGCATCTTTGCGCCGCACCTGCATCACCGCCAAGCCACGCTCGGCCGCGCCGTCTTCGGGAAAGCGAAAAATACCATCGCGCCCGGCAAAACCGCCGGTTTTGGCCAGCACCTCAGCCATAAATGGCTGCGGCGTATCTTGTGCGCCCAAGACCACCGACAGTGCGGTGGCATCATAAGCCAACGTCGCCAAACGATGCGGACGATTGCCGTAGGCGTTTAAATATTTGTCCGAAAAGGCCTGACGCACAGCCGGATCGGGGGCCGCAAACCAGCCGCCGATCAATGCCGGTTCGGCACCCAAGCCTTGTTCATCCCACTGACCGGTGCCCAAAATTTTCACCTTTTGCGGATCGACATCATAAAACGGCAGCAACGCCGCCACCGCGATCAAGCGCTTGCCGCCATCGGCCAGCAACAAAGTATCAAACGGAAGCTCGCCCAGGGTCTGTAAGTTTTTCAAGCGCTTCAACGCCTATTGCGAAACTTCGCCGCCCCGTGCCGTTAAGCTTCGGCGCTGATCCAACAGGGCCCCACGGCGCGCATCATAATGGGCGATGCGTTTGACCGGTTCGGAAAAATCACTCACCTGCGGATCGTAAAATTCGCTTTGTACGACAATACCACCGGCTTGCCACACCGCCGCGTTCAAGGCCTTGGACACGGTTTCACCATATGCCCCGCGCGGTGCCAGCAGGGCAAAACGCTGCGCGCCTTTGGTGCTGGCGTATTCGACCACCCGTTTGACTTCATCGCCGGGAAAAAATCCCATGGTGTAAACCCCCGACCCGGCAACCGTGCGATCCGATGAAAACGCCACCACCGGCACGCTTGCGGCCCGCGCCAAATCAGACACCGCCCGCACCGAGCTCGACAACAACGGGCCAAGGATCATACGCGCGCCATCGCCAATGGCCAAACGCGCCGCTTCTTGCGCCCCTTCGGGGGTGCCCAGGGTATCGTGAACCAGCAGTTCATAATCATTGCCGGCAAAATCAAACAACGCCATTTGCGCGGCGTTCAACATCGCCGCACCGATGCGTTGGTTGGTCCCCGACAAGGGCAGCAAAACCGCCACCCGCAGGCCCCGTGCCAGCGGCACCGGCGGTGGTTCGGCAATCGCATCGCCCACACCGGCCTGGGTCGTGGCCTGGGGAATGCGGCCGATCAAATCTTCCAACGAGGGCAGCAACGGCGGACGCGGCAAAGGGGCAGGGTCCGGGCGGGCCGCCAGTTGTGGGCCAACCCCGGCAGACGCCGAATGCGATGCCTTAGCGGGCGGCTGTGCTTTGGCCGTTTGTTGGGATTGTGGCGAATTGGACAACTGGGGTTTATCCAAGATGCCCTTTAAGGCCGCGGTTTCACAGCCACTCAACGCGAGGCCCACCAGCGCGATCAGCGCGACGCCCTTTAGGCCCCCCCGAACATAATGGCGGATATCATGGTGCACATCACGATTTAAATTTAGGCGTTGAACGGATGATGGCAGCATATCGGCCTGGAGCCTCCTGAAAAAACTGATAGTCTTTTGCCATAATCACACTGACCGGTAAAAGCGGCGACATTTTGGTGAAGGGTAATGGGCTGGACCGCATGAGTAAACCGCCAGATCGATCCGGGCGCAAAGCCAGGCGCAAAACCGGGCGCAAAGCCAGGCAGCAAGCCCAACGTCGTGGACGCTGGGCCGAAACCTTAAGCGCGCTGTATCTGCGCCTCACCGGGCACCGGGTGTTGGCGCGCAACTACAAAACACCGGTCGGTGAAATTGATCTGATCGCCAAACGCGCCGGGGTGGTCAGTTTTATCGAGGTCAAGGCACGCGCCAATATCGCTCAAGCCTGCGACGCCATCACCGCCAAGCAACGCGCGCGCATCCAACGTGCGGCGGAACTGTTTTTGATCCAAAACCCCAGCCTGCAGCGCTGCGATGTACGGTTTGACGTCTGTCTGGTCACCTCCAGGCTACGCCTGCGGCTGCTGCGTGATGCCTGGCGACCTTAAAAAAGCCCTAAGGCTTTGGTTAACCAACCCCGCGCTACACTCAGGCCTTCCAAGCAACCTTGAACGAGAACCCCGCCATGACGCTCAAATCCATCCCCCTTGCCGCCGCCGCACTTTTGGCTTTGATCAGCGTTTCCGCCTGCACCCCAATTGGGCTGGTTTTAGGGGCCGGGGCTGGGGCCGGTCTGGCCGCCTACCAAGAACGTGGGGTTAACGGCGTGGCCCGTGACTTAGCGTTGACCAGCCGCATCCTCGATCAATACGCCCGCTTTGATCACACCTTGATCGCCTCCATCGGCATCGAGGTTTATGAGAGCCGGGTGCTGCTCACCGGTCAGGTGGAAACCGACACCGAACGCGCCGACGCTGTGCGCCTCGCCTGGAAGGTCAGCGGCGTTCAAGACGTGATCAATGAAATCCACATCACCAGCGATGGCAGCTTTCTCGACACCGCCCGCGATGCTTGGATTTCCACCCAGCTGGAAGCCAAAATAACCTTTGATGAAAAGGTCTTGGCCATCAATTACGCTATCGAAACAGTTGGCGCTACGGTGTACCTGATCGGCATTGCGCAAAATGCAGGGGAACTCGAGCGGGTCAAAAACCACGCCCGCTCGATCTCCTATGTGCGCCACATCGTTTCGCATGTGCGGGTCAAAATTCCAACGCCCGGTGCACCCACCGCGCCTGCTCTGAGCAACCCCGACACCCCTTCATGATCCACCCGATACCCGATGAAACCTCTGTCCAAGCGTTAACCCGCATCGGCGCGCTGGCCGAACATGACATCCATCCAGCGAACGTTTCCCAAGGCGCTTTGTGGCTGGCCAAATGGACTGATCCGGGCCTCAATTTGGCCCCCTATCACCGCCACCTCAACGCCCTGGTCGATGAAACCCGGGCTTACATCGCCGATGATCGTGATGATCAAAAATTGGTCTTGGACGCCGCTCGTCAAATCCTCGCCCGGCGCTATGGCTACTGTGGCTGGAGTGACCCGGGCGAACAAGACAGCTGTGCCAATGTGGCCCATACCATCGACAATCGTCGCGGCAACTCGACCACCCTGGCCATCCTTTATGCCCACGTGCTGAGCGCCTTGGGCTGCGCGGTGGACTATCTGGATTTTGCCCCACGCCTTTTGATCGGCGTCAACAGCCCCACCGGACGCGCGGTGCTCGACCCCTATGATGGTGGGCGATTGTTGAACGCCCGGGCCTTGCGGCGTTTGCTCAAAGACCATCACGGCGAACAAGGCGAGCTGATACCGGGTCAATTGCACGCCTTGGCCCCGCGTCACGTGTGGCTGCGGCTGCACCACGACACGAAAGTCCACCACCTGCGTCACGCCGCCCCCGAAGCCGCCATCCATGCCATTGAGGGTGCCTTGTTACTGGCCCCGGATACGCCGCGGTTGTGGCGCGAATTGGGTCTTTTACATGCCCGTCTCGAACATATTGTGGAGGCCAGCCAAGCCCTTGAGCGATATTTACAATTGCCGGGAGGCGATGTGCACCGCTATACAGCGTCTCAAATGTTGCAACAGTTGCGCCGTCGCCTAAATCTAGGGGAGCGTTAACACGCCCAACACATCATCCGGGAGCCTAGCCTCATGAGTCTCAAAGTCGCCCTGCAAATGGATCCGATCACCGCCGTCGACATCGACGCTGATTCAACTTTTGTGATCGGCCTGGAAGCACAAAATCGCGGCCACGAGCTGTTTTATTACCATCCCGACGACATGATGTTTGAAGACGGCCGGGTTCTGGCCCTGGCCCAACGCCTGGAACTCAAACGCGAACTGGGTCATCACTACACCCTGGGCACGGCCGAATTGCTCGACCTTGCGACCATGGATGTGATCTGGCTGCGTCAGGATCCGCCGTTCGACATGGCTTATCTTACCACCACCTATTTGTTGGACATGCTGCCGAAGACAACCTTGGTGGTGAACAACCCCACCCAGGTGCGCGCCAACCCCGAAAAGCTTTACATCGCACGGTTTCCCGATTTGGTGCCGCCGACCTTGGTGACGCGCAACGTTGCGGCGATCAAAGCGTTTCGCGCCAAGCATCAAGACATCATCATCAAACCGCTCTATGGCAATGGCGGCGCGGGTGTGTTTCACCTCAAACCCGACGATGAAACCCTCGGATCATTGTTGGAAATGTTTTTTGAAAGCTCTCGCGAACCGATCATCACTCAGGCCTACCTCAAGGACGTGCGCCAAGGCGACAAGCGCATCATCTTGGTCGATGGCGAGCCGGTTGGGGCGATTAACCGGGTGCCTCAAAAAGGCGAGGCACGCTCCAATATGCACGCCGGCGGGACCCCCGAACCGACCAAGCTGACCACGCGCGATCTTGAAATCTGCGCCGCCATCGGGCCGGATCTAAAAGCGCGCGGGCTGTTGTTTGCCGGAATTGATGTGATCGGCAATTATCTCACCGAAATCAACGTCACCTCACCCACCGGCCTGCAAGAAATCAAGCGCTTTGACGGTGTCGCGCTGGAAGAAAAAATTTGGGATGCGATTGAAGCCAAGCTCGGCTAAATCAAATTGGCCACGCTGATTTTCCAGTTTCCCTTGCCGCCCACCAAGACATAAAGATATTCCAGATCGGCAAAACTGCGACCTGCGCCGTCGATCAACTGCCAATCCACCGACACCACGCGATTGGTGGCGCCAAAGGCATGGTCGTGCACGATGGTCGGCACCGCACCGCTGAGCTGCTGGTCTTTGAGCAGCGTCATAAATCCCAAGTTATGCTGTTCCAGATCGTCATCATCACAGACCAAATCGGTACCGCTTTGATTGCTCAACATGCAGGGATAGGCAAAGTGGCGGGCAATCTTGGCCACGTCTTGATCGACAAAGCCTTGGGCGTAACTGGCGAAAAAGTCTTCAGGGGTCTCTTTCATCTGATAAGTTTACGCCCCGCCACTAGTACTGACAATTGACCTTGCCCATAATCCTTGCCCATGACTTTCATTACCGGCACTCTTGGGTGCCAAAAGACCTAAGGGGCCACTCATGAGCGCAGAATATTTACTCACCTCCTTGATCGTTGTGTTGATGCCGGGGACCGGTGTCATCTACACCCTATCGCAGGGCATCAGCGGCGGTGCGCGGGCATCAGCGGCGGCCACATTCGGCTGTACCTTAGGCATCGTTCCGCATATGGCGGCAAGCATCTTGGGCCTTGCGGCGTTGCTCCACGCCAGCGCCTTGGCTTTTCAAATGGTTAAATTTGCTGGGGTGGCGTACCTGTTTTACCTCGCTTGGATGACCCTCAAAGACAATGGTGCATTGGATATCACGGGGAAATCTTCGCCAAAGGGATACGCCAAAATTGCCCTTCAGGGGTTTTTGATCAACATCCTCAATCCCAAATTGTCGATCTTTTTCCTCGCCTTCTTGCCCCAGTTTGTGCCCCACATCGATCAAGCCAGCCGGCCCACGGTGGTCATCGAGATGGTGATTTTAAGCGCCATATTCATGGCCATCACGGCGGTGGTATTTGCGCTTTATGGCTTAATGGCCGCCTCCATGCGCGAACACGTGTTGGCGCGTCCCGGGGTGATGAAGGGCATGCGCCGGGTGTTTGCCGGGGCGTTCGGCGCCTTGGGACTCAAACTTGCGCTGGCGGAACGTTAACCTTCACACGTTGCCGATAGGCGCGCGGTGACAGGCCGAGCTTTTTTTGAAACAGCCGGCGCAACGCACTGGGTGATCCATAACCGACCCGCTCGACCACCCGCTCGATGCTGAGGTTGGTGGTTTCCAACAGCTGCTTGGTGTACTCCAAGCGCAAGTTTTGCAAATATTCAGACAAATTGACGCCGTTGGCTTTTTTAAAACGTCGCGTCAACGTGCGCACGCTCACCGAGTGGTGCGCGGCCAGCGCGGGCATATCCAACGGCTGTGAAATATAGCGCTGGACCCAGCTTTCAACCGCCAAAACCATGCCATCTTGATGGCCCGATTGGTCCTGCAAAAACACATACGGTGAACCTGTGTCTTGGCTTGCATCGATCAGCATCGCCCGGGCACAGGCCTGGGCCAATTGGCGGCCAACTTGGCGTTCGGCTATTTGCAACATGACACCCAAATTGGCAGTCATGGAACCGGTGCAATAGGTGGTTGGGTTTTGCGCCAACACCTGATCGGTTTTCAAATTGACCTGCGGATAGCGCTTTTGAAAGGTGCCACCCAGCCACCAGGCGGTGGTTGCGTCATGGCAATCTAGGGCCCCAGTTTGGGCCAGCAAAAACACCCCGCTGCAATTGGCCGCGATCAAGGTCTCGCTGTGAAAGCGCTGACGCAGCCAATGTGTTTCGCGGTCCAACCTGTGCAGTTTGTTGAGCAGGGTTTGGCTATCATCATGATGAATGCCTGGCACGATCACCAAGTCGGCATCGGGTGCATTGTCGAGCGTATAGTCCGCCAAAATGCGCGTGCCGTTGGAGGTTTTGATCGGTGCATCAGATCTTGATACGATGCTGCAACGATAGGGTGCGTCACCGTCATAACCCTGCTTCCACAGGGTATTGACGACATTGAAAACATCAAACGGCGAAGCCAGGCCGGAAGCCTGACAGCCTTCAAAGGCCAGGCCCAAAACATGATACATATAGGTCGATCCCCCCAAATATCAGTGTAAAATATCTGCCAAATGGCCGCCAGAGCGCGTTAATTGGCGTGATTGTGTCTGATACCAAATGAAATTACGAATTATTATGGTCCCACAGAATTGATAACCCAAGCCAGAAAGAGCCCCTTATGAGCCCCACCCCGATCAGCCGCTACCCCGTGCCTGACTTGAACAGCCTGCCCGATGACATTGCCGAGCGTATTTTGGCGGTGCAGCAAAAGGCACGTTTCATCCCCAATGTATTTATGATCCTGGCCCACCGCCCAGCGGAATTTCGCGCCTTTTTTGCCTATCACG
Source organism: Magnetovibrio sp. (assembly GCA_016763255.1). GTDB lineage: Bacteria > Pseudomonadota > Alphaproteobacteria > Rhodospirillales > Magnetovibrionaceae > Magnetovibrio. Next base: position 7,685 of record JAESUA010000387.1, read on the forward strand.
ACGCCATCATGGAACGCGAAGGCTCAACTTTAAGCGCGGCCGAAAAAGAAATGATCATCGTCGCCACCAGTGCCGCCAACGGCTGCCAATATTGCGTGATTGCCCACGGGGCCTTGTTGCGGGTTTATGCCAAAGAACCTTTGTTGGCCGATCAGATTGCGGTGAATTATCTGCACGCGCCTATTACGGAGCGCCAAACCGCGATGTTGGATTTTGCCATGAAGCTTTCACGCAGCCCCGAAACCATCAAGCCGCAAGATTATGAGGTGCTCAAGCAGCACGGTTATGATGATGAAGACATTTTGGACATCGCTGGCATCACATCCTTTTTTGGCCTGTCCAACCGCATGGCCATCGTCACAGCCATGCAGGCCAATGAAGAGTTTTATACCATGGCGCGGGTGCCCCGGACATAAATTCGGTGCAAAGACCTGCTGTTATTTGGGCTTGTGCTCGTCCAGAACACGCTTGAGCTGGACCTCCAGCTTGGGTCTCAAGGCCTCCACCCATTTGAGCGCCAACGCGGTGCTCTTCTGAGTCATTTGTGGCAAGATATTCAATGTTTTTTGTCCGGTGGCGATTTGTAAAAAGCCACCAAGTCGTCAATCTCTTGTTCGCTATAGGCGTGGTCATAGATATCCACCACTTTGGTAAGATAAGGCCGTAAATTGCCCCGCATCACCTTGCTGGTGACGGTGTTGATGTCTTTGACCATTTGCGCCGAGACCTCAATACCTTGCTGGCGAAACACCTGGGCAAAGGCCTCCGACATCTGCGGCATCATCGCATCAACCGTATCCATGATCTTCATGGCCTTCATCATGGATACGATTTTGATACGTTTATCTTTGCTGCCGGCCACCGCCGCTGACGGCGAGGCGGCGCTCACCAACAGACAAAGGCACAGCCCAAGTGCACATGATTTGAAAGACATAGAACCTCACTTTTGATGTCGGCATGGTTATTTGAAAGCTTAGTCCATGTGAAACTTAAGGTCGATAATATATTTTATAGTCACTCAAACGGAGAGTAACAAAAGATCTTTTTCAAACAGTAGACAAAATCCTTGCACGCCTGTGGGTTCTTTATACACTCATCAAGACGCAATAATTGGGGGCTAAACCACGCATGGTCGCACGCATCAATACCGTTGCTTTTCAAGGCATCGAAGTCGTGCCGGTCGATGTTCAGGTGCACATCGCCTCTGGATTGCCGACTTTTGCCATCGTCGGTTTGCCCAA
>JAESUA010000388.1 GCA_016763255.1 Magnetovibrio sp.
GGCATCAAAATCTTCGATCGGGCGGGTCGCCACGCCGCTGTCCATGGCGGCTTTGGCCACCGCCGGGGCGACCTGCACGATCAAGCGCGGGTCGAACGGTTTGGGGATGATATATTCCGGGCCAAACATCAAATCTTCGCCGCGATAGACGGCGGCCACTTCGGCAGAAGACTCCGCATGGGCCAAATCGGCCAGGGCTTTGACGCACGCCAGCTTCATTTCATCATTGACCGTGGTCGCGCCAACATCCAGGGCACCGCGGAAAATGAACGGGAAGCACAAAACATTGTTCACCTGATTGGGATAATCGGATCGACCGGTGGCGATGATTGCATCGTCACGCACTTCACGCACGGCTTCGGGGCGAATTTCCGGTTCGGGGTTGGCGAGCGCTAAGATGATCGGATCTTAGGCCATCACCTTGACCATATCTTGCGTCAACACGCCCGGCGCGGACAGGCCCAAAAACAGATCGGCCTCATTCATCACTTCGGCCAAGTCACGTGCATCGGTTTTTTGCGCGTAGCTGTTTTTTTGCTCGGTCATGCCGTCTTTGCGGCCCTGATAACAAATCCCAATGTGATCGGACAGATAGATGTTTTCGCGCTTGGCCCCCATCAACACCAACATGTCGAGACAGGCGATTCCCGCCGCACCGCCGCCGGTCGAAACAATCTTGATGTCTTCGATCTTTTTGCCCACCAGTCGCAGGCCGTTCAACACCGCGGTGCCAACCACGATGGCGGTGCCGTGTTGATCGTCATGAAACACCGGGATGTTCATGCGTTCGCGCAGGGTGGCTTCAACGATAAAGCATTCCGGGGCTTTGATGTCTTCGAGATTGATGGCACCAAAAGTCGGCTCCATCATGGCGATGGCGTCGGCTAGTTTGTGTGGATCTTTTTCGTTCAGCTCGATATCGAACACATCGATCCCGGCGAACTTTTTGAACAACACCGCTTTGCCTTCCATCACCGGCTTGGCCGCCAGCGGGCCGATGTCGCCAAGGCCCAACACCGCGGTTCCGTTGGTCACCACACCGACCAAATTGCCGCGAATGGTGTAGCGCGCCGCCGCCGCTTCGTCTTTTACAATCTCTTCGCAGGCATCCGCCACACCCGGTGAATACGCCAGTGACAAATCACGCGGATTGGCCATCGGTTTTGTGGGGGTGATGGTGAGCTTACCGGGCTTGGGAACCTCGTGATACGAGAGCGCGGCGTCGCGTGAGACTTTACGATTCATGTGATGTGGTGCCTGGTTTTAGGTGTTGATGTCTGGTGCCTGGGGAACACCGCGCCTACTACGGTTTGGAATATTCTAACAACCACCAAACCATTACGTTGAACAAATTCGTACTACAGAATAGCACCAACTATAGGCCAGCAAGCGCGACGGTAAAGTCAGAACTCCCTTTAGAACACGTGAATCCGGCATATCGAGCACTTATTTCCACAATATGGAAGTGAGTTCCAATAATACAATACTTCATCTCCCCACCATTCAAGCCTTCTTTGGAACCGTATAGCCCTGGATCTATAACGCGTTCACCGTATAGCCCCCCTGCCACTTCGCTCCTGATACAGTCACGTTGACATTTAATATACGACCAGTCTATTATTAAATCATGAACAACTCTGCTCCCACCACCGATGGTATGGCCCAAGCACCGCAAAAACGTCGTAGCGGCCGCCCGCCCAAGACGGACGGTGCGCAGCGTGAAACCCGCGAACGACTGGTGCGCTGCGGCATTGAAATTTTGACGGAACATGGTTTTGCCAGCACCAGCATCGATGTCGTGCTGAAAAAAGTGGGTGTGCCCAAGGGCTCTTTTTATCACTACTTTTCCAGCAAAGACGGCTTTGGCCGCGCCGTCATCGAAGGTTACGCGACATATTTTGCCGCCAAGCTGGATCACTCCTTGTTGGATGAAAGCCGCCCCCCGCTGGACCGCCTGCGTGATTTTATAATCGATGCCCAAGACGGCATGGTCCGCCATGATTTTCGCCGGGGCTGTTTGATCGGCAACATGGGCCAGGAATTGGGCGGCATTCACGATGAATTTCGCGAGCTGCTGGAATCCGTCTTTTTAGATTGGCAAAACCGCGTCGAACGTTGCTTGATTGCGGCCCAAAAAAAAGGGCACCTCGCCCGCACAGCAAATTGCGCCGAACTGGCCGCCTTTTTCTGGATCGGCTGGGAAGGGGCCATTTTACGCGCCAAGCTGGTCCGCTCGACCGCCCCGCTCAACATTTTTGCTGAGGCCTTTTTTGCAGGCCTCGCCCACCCACAAAATTCAACGTCTTAATAAGGATGCCCCCCATGAAAGCGATCTTGATCACCAAAGATGATGATAATTACGCCGCCAATGTCAGCGACGTCGACGAAGCCCAGATGCCCGAAGGTGACGTCACGGTTAAGGTGGACTATTCCACTTTGAACTATAAAGACAGCCTCGCCATCACCGGTTCTTCCCCGGTTGTGCGCTCTTTCCCCATGGTCCCGGGCATTGATTTTGCCGGTACGGTGGAAGACAGCTCACACCCCGATTACAAAGTCGGCGACCAGGTGATCTTGAACGGTTGGGGTGTCGGCGAAGGCCATTGGGGCGGTTTGGCGCAAAAGGCGCGGGTGAACGGCGACTGGTTGGTGCCGCTGCCCAAAGCCTTCACCACCAAACAAGCCGTGGCCATCGGCACCGCTGGTTACACCGCCATGTTGTGCGTGTTGGCCTTGGAAAAGAACGGCGTGACCCCCAACGATGGTGAAATCCTGGTCACCGGCGCCGCCGGTGGGGTTGGCTCCGTCGCCACCTCAATCCTTGCCAAGTTGGGTTTCTCCGTTGTCGCCTCCACCGGGCGTCCCGACGAACAAGGTGATTACCTCAAGAGCCTTGGTGCCGCCGATATCATGGACCGCAAGGAACTGTCCGAAAAAGGTCGCCCGCTGGCCCGCGAACGTTGGGCCGGTGTTGTCGACGCGGTCGGTAGCCACACCCTGGCCAATGCCTGCGCATCGACCAAATATGGCGGTACCGTTGCGGCTTGTGGCTTGGCCCAAGGTTATGATTTGCCTGCCACCGTGATGCCGTTCATCCTGCGCGGCGTGACCTTGGCCGGTGTCGACAGTGTCAACTGCCCCAAAGAGCGCCGCCTCGAAGCGTGGTCACGCTTGGCCTCCGATCTCAACATCGATCACATCGAAATGATGATGAGCGAGATTGCCTTGGCCGACGCCATCGCCGCCGCCTCTGATCAGTTGGCCGGCAAAGTCCGCGGCCGCGTGGTTGTGGATGTGAACGCTTAACGCGACCTCCCCCAAAGACAAAAAGGGCGCAGCCAGCGATGGCCGCGCCCTTTTTTTATTGGTCTTCGATACCAAACTTGGCATTCAGGCCGGCAATGCTTTCACCTTTGATTTTGCTCGACTGGCCGCGAAACAAGGCCACCGTTTGCTGTTTTTCATTGGTGATGACGACGTCATAAATGCCGCTGCGCCCGGCTTGATTGACCATTTGCGCCGTCGCGGTCAAGACCTCACCGGGATGGGCCGGGCGGGTGTAGTTGATGGTGCCTGCCTGCGCCACCGCGGCGCGATTGTCCGCATTGATGGCATAAGCCAATACGCCCCCGGCCAGCGCGTACAAAACGCCGCCGTGGCAGGTGCCATGAAAATTCAGCATGTCTTCGCGCACGGTCATACGTCCGATGGTGCTGGTGGCTTTGGCCTCAAGGATTTCAATCCCCATCGCCTTGGCCGTATTGTCGCGTGCGTAAATGCCATCCGCCACCGCTTGGGCGAGTTTGTCTTGATCGTAATCTTGGCTCATCATTTTGGTCCGTGAAATTGGGGAGATCGCTTAAGTCTAAGACTACAGGCTCTCACGCTCACGCGCCAACACCCAAAATGAACAAGCAGATAAAAGTGCACAAACGATGATCAGATAAACCATCGGTGCGGGCGTTGCGTCGTTCATAATCGACACCACCCATCCAGCCACACTACCGATGCCAAATTGCACCACGCCAAATACAGATGACGCGGTGCCTGCCGTATGACCAAAAAACTGCAGCGTTCCGGTGATGCAATTGGCGGCCACCGGACTGAGGCTGCCGACATAAAAAAACAATGGTACCGCCAAGCCCCACACGCCGCCAAAACCACTCAGACCGGTGGCCAGTAAAACGATTGAGGACACCACCAACACACCGACAAAAAAGCCTAACATCCGGTCCGTGCCCAAGCGCCCCACCAGCCGACCATTGATGAATGTGCTGGTCGCCATGGCCGCAATGTTGGCGGCAAAAAACAGCGCGTAGCCACGGGGAGAGATGTCAAAAATTTCCATATAGATAAAAGGTGTCGCGGTGAGGTAGACGAACATCCCGGCAAAACCCAATCCGGCGGTGAGCGTATAGCCCATCGCGCGTTTGTGACCCAGCACCTGGGCAAACGCCAACATGACGGCGCTGGGGCGAATAGAAACCCGGCGCGACACCCGCAGGGTTTCGGGGATGGTGATGAAAATCAGCATACTCCACAAACAGGCATAGGCCGACAAGGTCCAAAAGATCCCCCGCCAATGCCATAAATCCAGCACCACGCTACCCAACATCGGCGCGGCCATGGGCGCGGCGGTCAAAACCAACATCAACATCGACATGGCCTTGGCCAAACGCGGGCCATCATAAACATCGCGGATCACCGCCCGGCCCAATACCGAACCGGATGCCCCGGCAAGGCCTTGCAGGGCACGCATGATAATCAAGTCATCGATTGTACCGCTCATGGCGCACAACGCGCTGATCAATCCATAGATCAACAGTGACACCAAAATCACAGGCCTGCGTCCGAAGGTATCAGACAGCGGTCCATAAAACGCCTGGCCGATGGCGAACCCGGCCAGAAAGGTGCTCATGGTGATTTGAACGCCCGCCTCACCGATGGCAAAATCTTGGGCGATGGCGGGAAACGCGGGCAGGTACATGTCCAAAGACAAAGCCGCGTTGCCCGTCATAATGCCGAGGATTGGGATCGCCAAGAGGCTAAGACGGGGAACGCTCATGGTCCAAACTAGGCTTTGGATTGGCCGTTGTTGAGGCCCGCCCACATTTCTTTATCACGCTCAGCAGTCCAGATTTTTGGGCGCACCATGCCACCGGCTTCGTCATAGGCACGCGCGATGTCGAACGGCATGCAATGTTCGTAAATCACCCAGTCACCGTATTTAGGATCCATCACCGCCTTGGTGGCATCAAACGATTCCTGCAAGCTGCGGCCTTTTTCTTGGCTTTCCTTTGCGGTGTCATACAAATCGGTGATGAACGCTTGGGTTCCGGACATGGCGGCTTCGCACAGTTCCGGCGTGGTCAACGCGTCGCCGCGACCGGGAACCAATTTTTCGGGTTTCAAGGCGCGCAACGCATCCAACGTTTCTGGCCAATCGGTGAGGTGCGCATCACCGGTGTAAGGCGTCGCACCGTATTCCACCAAATCACCGGCATAAAGAACCTTAAGATCAGGCAACCAGGCGATGGTATCGCCCTGGGTGTGGCCCTTGCCCGGCGACCAGATTTGAACCGGACGGTTGCCCAGATCGACGGTGATCTTGCCGTCAAAAACGATCGACGGCCAGGTCAGGCCGGGGATGGTGTCTTCACCTTCGAACAGGCGCGGAAAGCGGCC
>JAESUA010000389.1 GCA_016763255.1 Magnetovibrio sp.
TCTGTGAATAATCGGCGCTGAGCAATTTACAGCCCGGTTCGGCAATGAAGGCCTTGCGGATTTTGCGGCCTTCCTCGGTGCGCACCGGAATATTTTGCAAATTTGGGTCCGATGAGGACAAGCGCCCGGTCGAAGTTCCGGCCATGGAATATGACGTATGCACGCGCCCGGTTTTGGCGTTGATTTGTTTGATCAGCGCATCGGTGTAGGTGCTTTTAAGCTTCGCCAATTGACGCCATTCGAGCACTTTGACGGGCAGTTCGTGACCGTTGGCGGCCAAACCTTCAAGAATATCCGCACCGGTGGCATAAGCACCGGTTTTGCCTTTTTTGCCACCTTCGATGCCCATTTTATCAAACAAAATTTCGCCCAGTTGTTTGGGCGAAGCGATGTTGAAGGGCTCACCGGCAATCTTGTGGATTTCGATTTCCAGATCGCCGAGACGCTTGGCAAAATCATCGGACAGACGTTTGAGTTCGGTGGCATCGGCCTTGATGCCCTCAGATTCCATCTGCACCAAAACCGGGATCAGTGGCCGTTCCAAGGTTTCATAAACCGTGGTCAATTGCTCGTGCACCAGGCGCGGCTTGAGCAGCTTATAAAGCTTCATCGTCACATCGGCGTCTTCGGCGGCGTAATCAAGCGCTTTGTCCAGCGCCACGTGATCGAACGTCACCTGGGATTTGCCGGTGCCCGCGACGTCTTTAAACTTGATGGTCTCTTGGCCCAAATGCAGGCGCGCCAGCTCATCCATGCCGTGGCCGTGTTGGCCGACTTCGAGCACGTAGCTCAGCACCATGGTGTCATCCACCGGGGTGATGGTGACGTCATAATTCGACAATACCAACAAATCGTATTTGATGTTCTGGCCGACATTGAGCACGCCGGGATCTTCGAACATCGGCTTCAACAATTCCAACGCGCGGTCCATGGGGATTTGTTCGGGCGCGTCATCACCGCCGCCTGCATCATCAAGGCCGCCAAGCAAATCGCCTTGCGCCGCAGATCCTTTATGAGCCAACGGGATATAGCACGCCCGGCCCGGGCTGACGCACAAAGACACGCCGACAAGCTGGGCCGACATGGCGTTAAGCGAGGTGGTTTCGGTGTCCACCGCCACCACGCCCGCATCCATCGCCTCGGCGATCCAACGCCTAAGGGCGTCTTCGGTTTGCACGAGTTCAAATTCAGCCTTGGCGGTGGGAATCTGTGCTGCTTTAAGATTCTGTCCATTGCCGTTGTCACCGATGGACACGCCGCGGGCTTCGATCTTGGACACCAGCGACATAAAGTTTTGTTCGCGCAAAAAGCCCAGCAAGAGGCTGGCGTCGGGCGGCTGAACTTCAAATGCATCCAGCTCGACTTCGACCGGGACGTTTTGATCAAGCGTCACAAGCCGTTTGGACATGCGTGCATTGTCGGCTTGATCACCAATTTTTTGCAGCAGTGAAGACAGGACTTTTCGAAGAAATTTCCAACGGATGACCAGCTTTGCCAGCTCATGCCCCCCGGCAGCCATTTCTTTCAATATGGGGGCTGTGAGTTTTAAGTCCTTATCCGCGTCAAGAAGACCTAGTTTTTGAAATACAGGTGTAATTTCTTTTGCCGCTGAAATTTTAAATTCATGCCCAGCAATGCCATAAATTTCAGATTCAATGCTTGCTATTTTGTTTTCAACTGATGCTGAAGTTTTCTCAAATTTAGAGGCCGCACTCAGCAATGCCTCCAAATCACCAAATTCACTGATAAAGCTGCTGGCTGTTTCAAGCCCCACACCCGCGACACCCGGCACATTATCGGCGCTGTCGCCGGCCAAGGCCTGAACGTCGATGACGCGGTCTGGGCCGACGCCAAATTTCTCAATTACCTCATCGGGGCCGATCATGCGATTTTTCATGGCATCGAACATTGTCACGCCGTCGCCAACCAACTGCATCATATCTTTATCGCTGGAAACAATGGTTACCTTGGCGCCATTTTCACGCGCCTGGCGAGCGTAGGTGGCGATCAGATCGTCGGCTTCAAAACCTTCCATATCGACGGGCACGAACCCCAAAGCTCTCGTCGCCTCACGGACCAGTTCGAACTGCGGAATCAGATCGTCGGGCGGCGGCGGACGGTGCGCTTTGTATTCGGGGTAAATGTCGGAGCGAAACGTCTTACGGGCGCGATCAAAAATGACGGCGATGTGATCGGCGTCGCTCTCTTCGACCAGCTTCATCAACATGGTCGTGAAGCCATAAACAGCATTTGTAGGCGTCCCATCAGGGCGCGACATATGATGCTTAATTCCGAAGTAGGCGCGAAAGATAAAACCCGAGCCGTCGATGAGGAAAATGTGTTTCATATTTGTTAGTGAGCTTCAGATTTGGCGTTGGCATCCAAAACAAAGGTCTTGGAGCAATACGGGCACACCGCTTTATGGGTGTCGGCATCAAGTTTCACATAGACCCTAGGGTGGCCGCCAGTTTCTTGATCGCCGTCACAGGCAACGGTGGTGGTCATCACGGTGGTGGGGGCCGTTTCGGTCATAGTGAAGTATCCTTTAGGGTGGTGATGGTCGTGTCGAGTTTGGCTCATTATACGGGCACTTGCGTATGCACACATATGTGTACTTGCGCATGCACAGATATGTGCACTTGCGCATACGCACAAAGGGCTTACATTTCCCCAAACTTAAGTTCCCGGATGATACCTCAAGTTCAGCTGGTTGCAACGCCCCAAGGAGTTAAATTACGTGACCTCCCTACCCGACAATGCCATTGAAATCCGCAATCTGTGCAAGACCTACAAGGCCCAAGGCAAAAGCGGCGAACACCAAGCGCTCGACAACCTCAATCTGGACATTCCACGGGGCTCTTTTTTCGGTCTTTTGGGCCCCAATGGCGCGGGAAAATCGACCCTGATCAACATCTTGGCTGGGCTGGCGTTAAAAACATCGGGGAGTGCAACCATCTGGGGCCATGACATCACCGACGCGCCGCGGCGTTCCAAGCGCGCCATCGGCATCGTGCCCCAAGAACTCAACATCGATCCGTATTTTTCAGCGCGCGAGGCCTTGGAAGTGCAGGCCGGATTGTATGGCGTTGCGAAAAAAGACCGTCGCACCGATGAGATTCTCGAAGCCGTCGGGCTGACCGATAAGGCCGATGCATACGCCCGCAGCCTTTCTGGCGGCATGCGTCGGCGTCTTTTGATTGCCAAGGCCCTGGTCCACACCCCACCGGTTTTGGTGTTGGATGAGCCCACCGCCGGCGTTGATGTCGAACTGCGGTGTCAATTGTGGGCTTATGTGCGCAAGCTCAACGCAGAAGGTGTGACCATCCTTTTGACCACCCACTATCTGGAAGAAGCCGAAGAACTGTGCGACCGCATCGCCATCATCAACCATGGCAAACTGATCGCATGTGATACAACCAAAAACCTGATGGGCAAGCTCGACAGCAAGCGCGTCAGCGTCATGCTGGTGGATGATTTGAGCGCCATTCCTGATGCACTCAAAAAATTCAACGTGACGCTTAAAGATCCGCGTGAATTGGAATTTATCTATCAGCCGAGCCAAGTGCGCTCTTCCGACATCATTGTTGCGGTCCAAGAGGCGGGCCTTAAGTTCGCCGAACTGACCACCAAGGAACCCGAGCTGGAAGACA
>JAESUA010000390.1 GCA_016763255.1 Magnetovibrio sp.
ACGCCCACACGCTGTTCGGCGTCCTGTTTGATCCCGGCAATATGATGGCATTGGGGGTATTGCGGAAAAGTTCCCATTGTCGGATTGCCCGGTTGTGCGCGTTCTCCGGCGTTAAATGGCGTCGATTTAATTTTGCCGCGTCTCTTTGCCGGTGAGCGCATCACGGCCAAAGAAATATGATCCATGGGCGTTGGTGGATTGCTCCATGAAATTGGCGAACGAGCGAACCTGTGCGAGATGCATTCTGCTAAACCCATGCCCGTCGAGGGTGGCAAGGTAGCCAATCGTATACGCGATCATGCCGCTGGCTGATGAACTCTGACGTTCATTGTTCCAGCAACATGATCATAAACTGTGTGTGAATTTTGTATCTAAGCACTCAGTTGCTCAAAAAGACGTGCCACTGCTTCTGCACCAGGATCGATATGCCCCTGCAGTTGCTCGGGGCTGATGTACGAAGCACGGCCCGCTTTGGCGTGCACAATCGTGGAGGTGTGGATTGCACCCTTACGCGCCGCATCGGCTGCGGGGCGAAGACCGTTTTCCAACTCGTCAAGTGCGGGCTGAAGGGCATCCAGCATCGTGCGATCGCCCACTTGAGCCCCACCGATTTGCTGCACGCGCTTAAGTCCTTCCTGCAACGTTGCCACCATCGGCAATCCACTTGAGGCCGCATCACCTGCTGCGGTGAAGAAGATTGCGAGCAAAACACCCAATGATCCACCCATGGTCTGGCTGAGTTCTTGGCCGATAGCGCGATAAAGTTGGGTGTGATCCGCCAGCGGCATTCGGTCGAGAGCATCAATAAGCGCGCGGGCTGCACCCGCAAGTGTCGAGCCCGTGTCCCCGTCACCAGATTGGGCGTCCAGCGCATTCAGATCGACCTCAGACTCGATCAAAATGTTGCAGCATTTTGTCAAGAATTTCGCTGTGGCATCATGCTCTGAGGGGATGGGGGCGATGGGCGTCAGACCGTCAGGTAATTTAAACACCGTTACAGGCTTCATCTCAACACAACCCGGCCAGGCGCTTGAGGCGCAAGGGGCCTGGAGCAAAGCGATTTCTTCGGCCGTTGCCGGGTATACCGAAATCGAGAACCCGCGCATATCGAGCGATGTCATCATCGCCGCTGGGCCGATGATAAACTTCACATTTTTGCCGATGCTCGACTGAGCCAATTCATTGGCCAGCACTGACATTTCCAGCACCGTTGTGCCGCCCAGATTGTTCAGCAGCACCACATGCGGTGCGGTGCCCATGAGTGGAGCCATCTTATCTGTGACGGCGGCCAAGGCCTGTTTGGCATTCTCATATTCAATCTGCTCCACGCCCGCTTCACCATGAATGCCCAGGCCCAGTTCGGCCTTACCTTGAGGGATTCGGTTTTCTTTTGGTGAGCCTGGCACCGTGCAGGTGTCCAGTGACATGCCAAGTGATTTTGTCCCGGCAATCACGCGCTCGGCGGCTTTGGTGATTTCCGCAAGAGACGCGCCGGCCTGGGCCATGGCGCCTGCGATTTTATGGACAAAAAGAGTTCCGGCCACGCCACGCGGCTGCGGCAGGTCGGGCAAGGCGATGTCGTCGTTGACGATAATCATATTGACCTTAAGGCCAAAGGCCCGGGCGCGTTCGGCCGCGAGACCAAAGTTAAGCCGATCACCGGTGTAGTTCTTGACGATCAAAAGGCAACCCGCAGGCCCCGTCACCGACAGAATTCCTGCAAGAACCGAATCAATAGAAGGCGAGGCGAAGACATCACCGCACACCGCCGCCGTCAAAAGCCCTTCGCCAACAAAACCCGCATGCGCCGGTTCATGTCCTGAACCGCCGCCCGAGACCAGCGCGACTTTGGATTTGTCCCAGTCACTGCGCACGACAACACGGATATGGGGGTAGCCGTCCAGACGCGCGAGGGTACCGCCGGATGTCTGGATGAGGCCGTCAATCGCTTCGGTGACGGTATTTTCTTTTTGATTAATAAATTGCGTCATCATTTACTCCCTCATGCCAGGCGTGCGCCATCGACATCGAAATAGAATGGATTGTTGGGACGTATTTTTACGATGTCCCCCGTGTTCAAACTGGTATGAGCGTCCGTCACCGTGATCAAATCATGATCCTTGAACGACAAATGCAAACGCGTTTGATCGCCCAAATGCTCGACCCGCAGCACCAGACTGTCTTCGCCTTCACCCTGAACGATTTGCTCAGGCCGAAGACCAATTTTGTCCGCGCCATTTGGGGCCCCGGGGAAAAGTCCTGCGGGAAGCAAATTGATGCGGGGTTGTCCAAGACGACTGGCGGCATAGATGCTGACCGGGTTTTCGTAAATTTCGCGCGGAGAGCCAAACTGCACCACCCTGCCGCGATCCAAAACACCCACATGCGTGGCCATGGTCATCGCTTCGATCTGGTCGTGCGTGACATAAAGCATCGTTGCACCGGAACTGGCTTGAATTCTCTTGAGCTCCATCCTCAAGTCCGAGCGCAATTTGGCGTCAAGCGAACTGAGCGGTTCATCCATTAGATAAACAGAGGGGCTGCGCACCAGTGCCCGGCCGATAGAGACACGTTGCATTTCACCACCCGAAAGGGCCGTGGCCTTGTTGTCGAGCTTATGTGAAATCTGCAACACCTCGGCGACTTCGCCAACCTTCTGGGCAATCTCTTCCGGCGTCATTTTGAGCTGTGGCGCTTTCAATGGAAACGCAAGATTTTGGCGAACGGACAGATGGGGGTAGAGCGAATACTGCTGGAACACCATCGCCACATCGCGCTGCGCAGGTGTCACCCCGTCCATGGACCGACCGCCAATGGTGATCTGTCCGGCATCGGGAACATCAAGGCCGGAGACCAGACGCAATGTGGTTGTTTTGCCCGCACCGGTGGGGCCCAGCAAAACGACGAATGAGCCATCTGGGATCGACATCGTGACTTCATCCAGTGCGACATCTATACCAAAGGATTTTGATACACCTGTTAAAGTAACTTCAGCCATTTCTCAGCGCTCCTTCATTGCCAGCAGAGAGTAGAGCGCGTCCCGTTTCAGCTACAAAAATGGTGATCGTACGCTGATCGAAGGTAAGACCAATTTGCGAACCAACCGTGATGGACTCGCTGCTTGCGAGGCGTGCCTTGAGGGCACCGTTGGGTGTCTCAAATGTAACGATTTGCGTGGTGCCAAGATATTCCGTTGCGATAACAAGGCCCTTGTAAGAAGACGCATCGTCAAGATGAATATGTTCGGGCCGAATGCCGAAGATTAAATCGCCATTGGCGCCTTCGCGCATCTCAGGCACCGTAAACTCCGTGCCCGACAACGAAACCGAAGTCATGCCTTTACCGACCATCGCGTGAAAATTGAGAAAGTTCATAGATGGAGAGCCAATGAATTCAGCCACAAATTTAGTCGCGGGCCAGTCATAAATGGCTTGGGGCACACCGAACTGTTCCACCACACCGTGGTTCATCACCACAATCTTGTCGCCCATTTGCATGGCCTCAAGCTGATCATGGGTCACATAAACGGTGGTTGCGCCCATCCGGTCATGCAACGCGCGCAGTTCTTGTGACATATGCTCGCGAAACTCTGCATCCAATGCGCCCAGGGGTTCGTCCATAAAAAACGCCTTGGGTTCGCGAACGATTGCACGACCCAGTGCGACGCGCTGTCGATCACCACCAGACAGCCCGCCCACGGGGCGATCAAGGATGTCCTCAATCGCCAGAATGCGGGCGACCTCGGCGACACGTCTTTTCACCTCAGACTTGGATACGCCCTGGCAGCGCAAAGGATAGCTGATGTTTTTGCCCACATTCATATGCGGGTATAGGGCAAACATCTGGAATACAAAGGCGATGTCGCGCTGTGAGGCTGGCTTTTGGCTGACCTCTTCGCCGTCGATATAAATTTGTCCAGATGTCGGAAGCTCTAGCCCCGCCATCATGCGCAATGTGGTGGTCTTGCCGCAGCCCGAAGGCCCCAACAGCATGAAAAATTCGCCATCTTCGATGGTAAAGGATGAGGATTGCACCGCCGTGAAGTCGCCAAACTCCTTACGCACATTTTCAATACGGATCTGTGCCATGGGTTACTCCTGAAAATGGCTGACGATAATGAACATCACCGTGCCGATAAGCGTGACAATGAATGAGTAGGTGAAAGCCCACATAAAAAACGGCTGCATCAACATAACGACGCCGACCGCGATCATGATGGAGGCCACCATCTCCCACGGGCCGCGGCGCAGCCGCATCAATTCATGAATGAAACTACTCATTTGCGAACCGCTCCAAAGGTAATCCCCCGCAACAAATGTTTGCGCAGAAGAATTGTGAAAACCATCACTGGCATCAAGAAGATCGTCGCGCCTGCGGCGACGGCGGGCCAATCTTTACCGGCAACCCCGATGATGGTGGGGATAAAGGGCGGTGCAGTTTGCGCATTCCCCGACGTCAACAGCACGGCAAAGGCGTATTCGTTCCAGGCAAAAATCAAACAGAAGATAGCCGTGGACGCGATGCCTGTGGCCGCCTGGGGCAAAACCACTTTGTAAAATGCTTGAAAGCGCGTGTATCCGTCGATCAGCGCCGCTTCTTCATACTCAATCGGGATTTCGTCAATAAAGCCTTTCAAGAGCCATACCGACAGCGACAGATTCACCGCCGTATAGAGCAAGATCATGCCCAGATACGTATCATTAAGCCCCAACTGCCTAAACATCAGGAAAATCGGAATCGCCACGGCAATAGGCGGCATCATCCGGGTAGAGAGGATGAAAAAGAGCAAATCGTCCTTCATCGGCACCCGAAATCGCGAGAAGGCATAGGCGGCGGCCGTGCCTAACACCATGCACAGTAACGTGGAGCCAAAACCGATAATGACCGAGTTCATAAAGCGCTCACCGTATCGCGATGGGCCCGTGATCACCATCCCTTGGGCGCGCACGATCCGCTCATACCAAGTCGTCGGTTCGCCCACAGTCGCGAGCGTCTCCTCGGTCACGCGTGTGCGCGTGGTGAACAGGTTTACATACCCTTCCATGGTCGGCTCGAACGTCACTTTGGGCGGGTAAGAAATCGCATCTGAGGGGGATTTAAAGCCCGTGGCGATGATCCATACCAGCGGCATCAATGTAATGAGTGCATAGCCCACCACCAATATGCCCGCGAACCACTTCGTCCGAACGGACGGACTTGTCACAGAATAGCTCATCTTTCTTTAACCTTATTGAGTGCTTTCACATAAACCGAAGCCAGGCCAAAAACCGTGACAAACAGAATTACGGCATACGCTGATGAATAGCCCGTACGCCACTTCTCAAATGCTTCGCGTTTGAGGTTGATTGAGGTCAGCTCTGTAATCGACCCTGGGCCGCCGCCCGTGAGCTGCACCACGAGATCAAACATCTTGAAATTTTCAATGCCGCGAAACAGCACCGCCAACATCAAAAAGGGCAAAACCATGGGCACCGTGATCGTCCAGAACTGACGCCACTTACTCGCACGGTCGCATTCAGCAGCCTCGTAAATGCTATCCGGGATCGAGCGCAGACCCGCCAGACAGATCAGCATGACAAACGGTGTCCACATCCACGTATCGGCAATCACAATCGCCCAGGGCGCAAGATGCACATCTCCGATCATCGAAAAGCTGGAGGGATCGCCACCGGTGAAAAAAGTCACAACGTAATTGAACATTCCGATCTGCGGCTGATAGAGGAAGGTCCAAAAATTGCCAACCACCGCAGGGCTCAGCATCATCGGCAATACGATGATGGTGGTCCACATATCGTTGCCCTTGAATTTTTTGTTAATCAGGTATGCCAGGGCAAAACCGATCAACACTTGCAGCACGATTGTCCACAACAAAAAATGCGCCGTGGCCTGCATGGTCATCCAGATGTCACTGTCGGTGAGGATGCGCTCGTAATTGCGCAAGCCCAACCACTTAACATCGGCATTGGGTCGGTTGACACGGAAGTTGGTAAAGCTGAGCCCGATGGTCCAGATCAGCGGAAAGATATTCACCGCAAGAAGTAAGAAGATCGACGGGGCTACAAACAACCAAGCGATAGTGCGATCAGATAGTCCACGTATACGTTCGGCGACAGGCTCGGGCGTTGCCTTGGCCACTCTGTCGATAGGGGTGTTCGTCATTTCATCGTCCTACTTTGCACAATCAACATCTGTTCTACTTTATCGTTTTCTGCAGGTCTGTGATTGGGCGACA
>JAESUA010000001.1 GCA_016763255.1 Magnetovibrio sp.
GACAAGCGCGCCCGTTTCCACCACCGCGCCGTCCATGACGCAGGCCTTCATACCGACAAAACTGTCCGGTTCCAAGGTGCAGGCGTGGATCAAGGCCATATGGCCGATGGTCACCCGATCACCGATCACCGTGGCGAAGGGTCGCGAAACATGCACCACGGTGCCGTCTTGAATATTGACGCCTTGGCCGATGCGGATGCAATTGACGTCGCCGCGCATCACGCAGCCATACCAGATGCCACTGTCCGCGCCAATTTCAACATCCCCGGTGACCACTGCGGTCTGTGCGACAAAGGCGGCGTCATCGATTTTTGGGCTCACGCCATGATGGGGAAGAAGGATTGCCATGGAAAAGTCCTTTAGGTTTGCAGCCATGCACGCATCGCCGCACTCACGGCGTCGGGCTGTTCGATGGGGCTCAGATGACCGCTATGGGGCACCACCACCAAGGTGGCGTTGTCACCGATTCCCTCGACCATTTCTTCATGCACCTTGATGGGCGTCAGGGCGTCTTGTTCGCCACACAATACCAACGTAGGGCAGCTGATTTTGGCCAACTCGGCACGACCATCTTGGCGATTCATGATCGCGGTTTGTTGGTTTATAAAAGCTTCTTCATCAAAATTGGCGGCCATTTGGCCAAAAACGTCGGCGATTTTCGGCACCTTCAAATGATCTGGATGGATCAGGTTGGGCAACATCTCGGCAACCACCCCGTCCAGCTTTCCGGCCTGGGCAATATCCATCATTCGTTTGCGATTTTCAGACTGCTCCGGCAAATCGGCACGCGCGTTGGTGTCGACAAACGCCAAATGCGTCACCCGGTTGGGTTCCTGGCGCATGATCTCCTGGGCCACGTAACCACCCATGGACAGTCCCGCCAGGGCAAATTCATCCGGTGCATCGTCTAAGATACCCGCCGCCAGCTCCGCCATGGAGTCCGCATCGCTGATGTCGGCAATCTGCACATCGACAAGATCGGACAAGTCCACCACTTGGCGCGCCCACAAAGCCGCATCGCACAACAGGCCGGGAATCAAAATAAGAGTCGGTCGAGTGTTCATCGTATCGCCCCTTCTACTTGATCAGCTGGCTAATCTGCCTAAATTCGGGCGTACCGGAATGTTTAAGCCATTCAAACAGCACCATTTCCACGGTCACGATGCATCCCCCCGCATGGCGGATGCGCTCCAGACCTGCGCGATGATTGTCTGCGGTGCGCGATGCGGTGGCGTCCTCGACCACGAACACCTCGACACCTTCGGCCAATAATTGCAACGAGGTTTGCAGTACGCAGATGTGGGCTTCGATGCCCGATACCACCGCCTGTTTTCGATCCAGCGACTTAAAGCGCGTCACGAAGCCATCATCGGCCATGCACGAGAAGCTAATTTTTTCCAGCGGCGAACCTTCGGGCATGAAGTCTTGAAGGTCATCCACAGTGTGCCCGACGCCTTTGGGGTATTGCTCCGTCACCACCGTGGGCACGTTTAAAATTTCGGCCCCCAGCATCAGTTTTGCCGCCCCTTGGGGGGCGCGCAGGGGGTCGAACATCACCGGATTGAGCTTGGCCTGGATGTCTATCACCAACAGGCAGGAATTCTCTGCATCGATCAGCACGTGCTTGGGTCCTCTTGAATTTGTGACGGTCTTTCACGTTACCCCCGCTTTGAGCCGTGTGCAATGCAGCATGCAGGCGAGCAAATCGGCCACTCTAAAATTGCTCTATCCCTTGGTTTGCCCACGGTTTGACCACGGTTTGCCCACGGTTTGCATTGACATACGGGCAAGAACGTGTTGAATATCGCGCCTCCCGAGCGGAGAAGAATCGAGCCCAGGGCAACAACCGCACCGGGGCGTCATGTACGTCAGCCTTGCAAAGGCACCGCTGACGTAACTTAAATTTTGAGAAAGCACCCCCTAGCCCCATGAGTTTTGCCGATACCGGACTGAGTGAAGACGTTCTGCGTGCCGTAGCCGATGCAGGTTATGACACCCCCACCCCTATTCAGGCCAAGGCGATCCCGACCGTCCTGATGGGCAGAGATATTCTCGGCTGTGCACAGACCGGAACCGGTAAGACCGCCTCCTTCACCCTGCCGATGATCGACATTTTGGCCCATGGCCGCGCAAAAATGCGCATGCCGCGCTCGCTGATCTTAGAACCGACCCGCGAACTGGCCGCCCAGGTTGCCGAAAATTTTGACAAATACGGCAAATATCACAAGCTTTCCCAAGCCTTGCTGATCGGTGGCACCGATATGAAAAAGCAGGCCAAGGTGCTCGACAGCGGCGTTGATGTGCTGATCGCAACCCCGGGACGGCTGCTCGACATGTTCGAACGCGGCCACCTGTTGATGCGCGACGTGAAAATTTTGGTCATCGATGAAGCCGACCGTATGTTGGACATGGGCTTTATCCCGGACATCGAAAAAATTGTCTCGATGCTGCCGCCGTTGCGTCAGACGTTGTTTTTCTCCGCCACCATGGCCCCGGCCATTAAAAAGCTTGCCGACAAGTTCTTGATGAACCCGAAAGAAATTTCAGTATCCGCACCCGCGTCGACCGCCGAAACGGTGACCCAGGGTTTGGCGATTGTTAAGCCCGGCGGAAAATATGTCGGCATGGACGGCAAAAAGAAGCTCAAACGCGATGTCCTGCGTCACCTGCTTTCTCACGAATCCGTGAATGACGCGCTCATTTTCTGTAACCGCAAAGCCGATATCGCGGTGGTTTATAAATCCCTGTCCAAGCATGGCTTTAGTGTCGGCCAATTGCATGGCGATATGAGCCAACCCGCCCGGATGGAGATGTTGGCTGGCTTTAAGAACAAAGATTTCAACCTGCTGGTGTGTTCCGATGTGGCGGCCCGTGGACTGGATATCCCCAACCTCAGCCACGTATTCAACTACGATGTGCCGATCAACGCCGAAGATTATGTGCACCGCATCGGCCGTACCGGTCGTGCGGGCAAAGAAGGCAATGCCTATACCATCGCCCTGCCCCAGGACGGAAAATTTGTCACCGCCATCGAAAAGCTGATCGGCAAAGATATTCCGCGCATAGAACTGGAAGGTTTTGGCGCAGGAGAATTGAGTGACGAGGATGACCGTGGCGAACGCGGCGGCCGTGGTGGCGAACGCAGTGGTCGTGGTGGTGAACGCGGCGGCCGTGGTGGTCGTGGTGGTGAACGCGGGGGCCGTGATCGTAATCGCAAACCTTCGAGTGAGCGCCCTTCTGGCGAGCAGCCTGAGGTCAAAGCACAAAGCCCGGATTCTGCTCCGGCATCTGCACCTACTCCAGCCTCCGAGCTCCCCCAGCCAGAAGTGGCAAAACCTGCGCCTGCTCCGGCCTCCGAGCTCCCCCAGCCAGAAACGGCGAAACCAGCGCCTGAGGCGGTCAAAGCTGAGCCCAGCGTCGCCAAAGAAGCAACGACGCGCCCCGCCCAAGCTGAACGTCCTGAACGCGCTGAGCGTAACGAACGCGGTGGACGCGGTCGTGGTGGACGTGGACGCGGTGGACGTGAGCGCAACCAAGGTGGTGAGCGCCAACAGATGCGTGAAATCCACAATGAGATTTGTGACGGCCACATGCCCGCCTTCTTGATGCGCGAACCGGCACCGAAGCCTGAAACTCCGAAACCTGAAACCAAGAAGGCTGCGCCGAAAAAACGTGCCCCGCGCAAACCGGCCGCAAGCAAAAAAGCCGCGCCGAAAAAAGACGCTGAGGTCGTCGAAGTGGTCGACAAAACGCAAGATTAAATTTTAGTTGGATTTGGCGGGTTGCCACGCTTTCACCATGTTGCGCCCGCCTTGTTTGACATCGTAAAGCGCCATATCGGCGTTTTCGATGGTCTTGACGATGTGCTCAATCGTATCGATTTGCGCGACACCAAATGATGCGGTGATCCGGACCGTTTCGCCGTCCTCACCGTATGGTACCCGACTGTCTTCAATTTTTGCCCGCAGGCGTTCCAACACCAACAAGGCACTGTCCAGGTCGGTGTTGGGCAGGCACAACAAAAATTCTTCCCCACCGTAACGATAAACCATGTCGTAGGGACGCAGCTGTTCGCCGAACAGGGCCGAGATATGTCGCAAGACGTTATCGCCGACCACATGGCCGTACGTATCATTGACGGCTTTAAAATGATCCAAATCGACCATGGCGATGGTACAGACCAGATCGGAACGACGGGCGCGTTCGCGTTCTGCATCCAACTCCACCATCATTTCATGGCGATTGCGCACCCCGGTCAGCGGATCCATCTTGGTGAGGCCACGCCAAGCATCATTTTGCAGCTGCTGAACCAAAATATTCAAATCCAACAGCGTATTCATAAACGCCGTGTAATCATCCACCTGATGAGGTTCGCCATCCGGTCTCTCACCCAAAAACAGCTGAACTTGTCCGACCAATTCGCCAAGACGTTCGCCTAAGGATTTGAAGCCGGGATTGTTGCTAAAGGCTTTTGATTCATCGCTGACATACCATGCCCCCAGCGGAATATCGGCAATGCCATCAACCTTAAATGCTGACCTGTCATGATGAACCACGACCCGGTCATGCCATTTTTTAAACCAGTCGGTTTGCAATGATATCGCACGTTCAATCCCGCTGATGCCTTCCAGAACAGTTTCTGGCAACACCACAAGCGGTCGGTCTTGCGACACCGAAATTGTATTCATAACCATTTTGCGTCCCTTTAGAGCGTCCAGGATTGCATACCCGGGCACCCATTGGGTAGCAAATCCCATACCTTTCCTCAATCATCTATACAGACGAGGCACAGCACAAGCAGGGTTATATGTGGTGTTCACGCAACGGCTCGAAACCATTAAATCCAACCGAGGCATAAGTGGTTGTGTAGGCCCCCGCGGTCTCGATCAACACACCATCACCCGACGTCAAATCTAGCGGCAGTTGGTAAACCGTGTGTTCATAGAGGATATCGGCGCTGTCGCAGGTTGGCCCCGCAATGGCCACCGGGCCGGTGGCCCCGCCATCACGCGATGTTTTGATGTCATATTTGATGGCTTCACCCAGGGTTTCGGCCAACCCACCGAACAGCCCGACATCCAGATAAACCCAGCGCCGTTCGGCATCGGCACGTTTTTTCGACACCAACACCACTTCAGCCTGCAACACACCGGCACTGGCGGCAATGGCGCGCCCCGGCTCAATCATCAAATTCGGCACATTCGCCCCAAAATGGCGGACAAGGCTGGCCCGAATGGCCGTTGAAAAATTATTAAAACCCAGAATATCCTCACGATAGCGCGCCGGAAATCCACCGCCCAAATTCAACATTTCAAGATTGATGCCCTTCCCAGAAACGCCGCGAAACACCCGCGCTGCGCGTTCGATAGCACCATCCCACTGATGTGGGTCAATCTGTTGCGATCCGACATGAAACGACACCCCATAAGGCACCAGTCCACGCTGTTGGGCCATGACCATCAAATCGATGGCCATCTCATACTCACAACCAAATTTTCGCGACAGCGGCCATTCGGCATTGCCGTTTTCGGTCAGGATGCGGCAATACACCCGCGCCCCGGGCGCATGCGCGGCCAGTTTATCCAACTCGCCTTCACTGTCGAAGGCAAACAGATCAACGCCCAAACGATGGGCACTGGCGATGTCAGCGGCCTTTTTTAAGGTGTTACCAAATGAAACATGATCCGGTTTCGCCCCGGCCTGAAGACACGCCTCAATTTCATTCAGCGATGCGGCGTCAAAATTCGCCCCCAAACCCACCAGACGGTCCAAAATTGGCGCCGCAGGATTGGCTTTAACGGCGTAAAACAGCGCCGCCTCAGGCAAGCCGTTTGCAATCAGCTGATGGTTTTGCTCGATCACGTCGAGGTCAACGACCAAACACGGAGAGGCCGGTCGGTTGTGGCTGAGGAACTGTTCGATTTTTGGGGTCATGGCTCATATCTCATAACGCTGAAAGGGGCGCGTTATAGGCTTTTTCGGGGGCTAAGAAAAGTAAAAATCAAAATTATGGGAATCAGCGACTGCTCGCGGCCAAGGCAAGCCCAAAGATCACAAACAAGCCACCGGTCATTTTGTTAATTTTACCATAGACCGCCTGCCCGCCTTGCCCCACCAACTTGCCCGACAGGGCAGCAAACGCGATCAAGCCGCAAAACGACATCGTCATCAAAGTCACGCCAAGAATCGCCAATTGGTCCCACACCGGACGCGAAATATCGATGAACTGAGGGAACAACGCGCCGATGAACAGCAACGCCTTGGGGTTACTCAGCGCCACCACCACGCCTTGCAGATAGCTTTTGTACTTTGAGGGAGCCGCCATTGGCCGTTGTTCATCGTCATCTTGAGGTCGGGTGTGCACCTTGGTGCGCAAAAGCCGCACGCCCAGATAAACCAAATACAGACCGCCCACGATGCGCAACCAGAAAAACCACTGCGACGAGGTTTCAAGAACCGTGCCGACGCCAAAGGACGTGAGGCTCATTAAAATCGCCAATCCTGTGATGTTGCCCAAGATTGGAAACACCGCCTGGCGCACCCCGAACCGACTGGCATGCGAAATCACCAGTAAAATCGCCGGTCCCGGCGTCACCACCGCGACACCGGTCAACACGACGAAAGATATCCAGACCTCAAAGCTCATCACTCAAACCTCCTCAGGTCGCTATCCGCAATCCAGGGCCTTAAATCAGCCCCGCCAACGGTGAAGACGGGTCGGCGTACATTTTTTTCGGCATGCGTCCGGCTTGATAAGCCAAACGACCGGATTCGACCGCCAGTTTCATGGCGCGGGCCATCTTGATGGGGTCTTTGGCTTCGGCGATGGCAGTGTTCATCAAAATACCATCACAGCCCAATTCCATTGCAATCGCCGCATCAGACGCGGTACCCACGCCCGCATCAACCAGAACCGGCACCGTGGCCTGTTCAATAATCAAACGAATGCCGACCGGATTTTGAATGCCCAGACCCGAACCAATGGGGGCGGCCAGCGGCATGATCGCGACACAGCCCATTTCTTCCAAAATTTTCGCCTGGATGGGATCATCGGCGCAATACACCATGACCTTAAAGCCTTCATCGATCAGGGTTTTTGCGGCGATGAGGGTTTGTGGCATGTTCGGATAAAGAGTCTTTTGATCGCCCAGAACTTCCAGTTTAACCAAATCCCAACCGCCCGCTTCACGTGCCAGACGCAGCGTGCGCACGGCTTCATCGGCGCTAAAGCAGCCTGCAGTGTTGGGAAGGTATGTATAGGTCTTGGGATCGACATAGTCCGTCAGCATCGGCTCATTGGGATTGGAGACGTTGACCCGCCGCACGGCAACGGTGACGATTTGCGCGCCCGAAGCTTCGATGGCTTTCTTGGTTTCTTCGAAATCCTTGTATTTGCCGGTACCCACCAGAAGGCGCGACCGGTATTGCTGGCCGGCGACCTCAAAACAGTCACTTTTTGTCCCATCTGGCACCACGTCGCCATCGACCGGCAATCCGCCACCGATAAAGTGAACGATTTCCAGCTTATCGCCTTCATCCAGCGGAGTTTGGCCGTAGGTCGATTTTGGCACGATCTCCAAATTACGCTCCACCGCCACCTTGGCGGGATCGAGACCGATTCGGCTCAAAAGCTCATTTACGGTGATCGGCGCATCAAAATTCTTGGATTCGCCGTTGACGGTGAGACGCATAGGCCTTGCCTTCCTTCATATTCCAATACAATCGTCGTGACTTTGTAACATATGGCATAGCGGCTCACAAACGAGAAGCCCCACCAAGCCGATCACAGCTTGAAGCCCGGCTCATGCCACCCCAAAACACACTCAATGGTTTAAGTATAATTAAATAAACTTGCACTGATTGCGCAACCAATAGTACAGCCTAAACACACTATTAAACCACTCCAGATTGCAACTGTAGTCAGTCAACACCAATCAACATGAGGGTAATTAATATGGATAATGCAGCAGAAGTACAAACGAGCCAAATGGCAGGACTGTTCCGGCTTAGCCTTGAGACTGAATCAAAACTGGCAGGCGCACCGGCACTTCATCTGTCACTCACCATCGACACTGTTAATGATATCGCGGACGGTGCGGCCGAGGTGACGCAGGCGCTGGCCGACCCGGTGGTGTGCACATCCCACGTTCACGGAACGGTAAATCCTCAATACACCATGGACCCGAGCTCCTCAAAAATCCGCATTGATTTAACCGGTTACCCGCTGATCCATTGGCCACAAGGTGGCGGAGTAGGCCCCGTATTTCCGCCAAACTTCAAGGCACAGCTCCTCATGGAGACGGATTATCAAAAGGGTAACGTGATCTACCAATACCAAACGAGCAATGGGTCTTGGGTCAAAATCGAGCAGAAAATCCATACTGTCTAGTTAAGGGCTTTCACGCCAACCAACTTAGATCGTGTCGCCTATGCGGCACGATCTAAGAGTTTGGTCTCTAAAAGAGCTCCTAAATAGGCGTTTCTTCCCTATTCCATAGGCCCTTACGCGTGCTATAAATCGCCCACGAACGATGACCGATTCCAATCGGCTATAAATTTGGGGGAAACCGCTATGTCGGGCAAGGTCTTGGTCCTCAACGGACCTAACCTCAATCTTTTGGGAACACGCGAACCCGATGTTTACGGCGCAGAGACGCTCGACAGCATCGAGGCCAATTGCCGTGCGCGGGCCCAAGGGTTGGACCTGGAACTCGAATTTTGCCAAACCAATAGCGAAGGCCAACTGGTCGATTGGGTGCAACAAGCCCGCGACACACATGATCTTTTGATCGTCAACGCGGGGGCGTATACCCACACCTCTGTGGCGCTTTTAGATGCGCTTAAGGCCATTGCCCTTCCTGTGATCGAAGTACACCTTTCCAACATCCACCAGCGTGAAGAATTCCGCCATCACTCCTATGTCTCCAAGGTTGCCGTCGGTATGATCTGTGGCTTTGGCGGTTTTGGTTATGAGATGGCTTTGGAATCCGCCGCACAGCTGTTGACCAAGAAGTGAGAGCAATCGCTCATGAGCAAAAAAATCGACGTCGATGACGCGCTGATCCGCAAACTCGCAGACCTGATGGATGAAACGGGCCTGACCGAGATCGAAATCAGCCAAGACGACTTCTCCGTCCGTGTTGCCCGTGGCGGCACCGCCGTTACGGCCGTGGCCCCGGTGGCCATTGGTGCCGCACCTGCGGCCGAGGCCACACCGGAAGTATCGCACGCCGATCACCCCGGCGTGGTAACCTCACCGATGGTCGGGGTTGCCTACACCGCGGCCGAACCCGGCACACCATCGTTCGTCAATGTTGGCGACACGGTTTCCGAAGGCCAGGTGGTGCTTTTGATTGAGGCCATGAAGGTCTTCAACCAAATCAAAGCGCCCAGAGGTGGTGTTGTGAAAAACATTTTGGTGGAAAGCGGCTCGCCAGTTGAATTCGGCGAACCCCTTCTGATCATCGAATAAACGGCGAGGCAGCGCACCATGTTCGACAAGGTCCTCATCGCCAATCGTGGCGAAATCGCACTTCGTATTTTACGCGCGTGCCACGAAATGGGCATCCGCACCGTGGCCGTGCATTCCACCGCCGACGAAAGCGCCATGCATGTGCGCCTCGCCGACGAAGCGGTATGCATCGGCCCACCGGCCGCCAAAGACAGTTACCTCAACGTCGCGGCAATTTTATCGGCGGCGCAAATTTCCGGTGCCGACGCAATCCATCCGGGTTACGGCTTTTTGTCTGAAAACGCCGACTTCGCCGCCATGGTCGAAGAGCACGGCTTTGTATTCATCGGCCCAACCTCCGAACACATCACCTTGATGGGTGACAAAATCGCCGCCAAGAATGCGGTGATGAAGGCCGGTATTCCGGTGGTTCCGGGCTCCGACGGTGGCGTCGCGACCTATGAAGAAGCCATCGAAGTGGCCGAACGCATCGGCTTTCCGGTGATCATCAAAGCCA
>JAESUA010000391.1 GCA_016763255.1 Magnetovibrio sp.
CACAATTAAAAAAGCCCCCCTACTCGCTGTTTTAGGTAAAAACCTTCGTTCCACCACCTTGGCAACCGCATTTGTCGTGTCCTTGGCCTTGTTGGGGACGGTGACGGCATGTGCGCCACGGATCGATACGCGTGGCAATGCGGTGCTGATCAAAGACGTCGCCACCATCGAACCCGGCACCCGCACCCGCGACCATGTGCTCAATACATTGGGCTCACCGTCTAGCCGGTCAACGTTTGGCGACAACGCATGGTACTACATTTCCGAGCGCACCGAGACCACCGCATTTTTGGCCCCAGAAATCATCGAGCGGCAAATCATTGTCGTTAAGTTCGATGAATACGGCGTGGTCTCGAATGTCGATGTGTACGACAAAGACAGCGCCGAGGCCGTTGAACCGGTAGACCGTAAAACCCCCACCGCAGGCAACCAGTTGGGCCTTGTTGAACAGTTGCTCAGCAACATCGGACGTTTCAACAAAAAATAAAATCAGCGACACAAGTCTAACAAAAAAAACACCCCGAAGGCCAAGCCTCCAGGGTGTTTTTCCGGTTTTTTACGGTGTGATAAAGCCGAGCTTACTTGGCGAGCATAGCCAGCAGCAAGATCGCCACGATGTTGATGATTTTAATCATCGGGTTGATGGCTGGGCCTGCGGTGTCCTTGTAAGGATCACCCACGGTATCGCCGGTCACCGCAGCATGATGGGCGTCTGAGCCCTTGCCGCCGTGGTGGCCGTCTTCGATGTACTTTTTGGCATTGTCCCAAGCACCACCACCCGAAGTCATCGAAATGGCGACGAAGATACCGGTGACGATCGCGCCCATCAACATGGCACCAAGGGCTGAGAATGCCGCCGCTTGATCGGCTATGCCGAGGATCACGAAATACATCACCACCGGGGCCAATACAGGCATCAATGACGGGATGATCATTTCTTTGATCGCGGTCTTGGTCAGCATGTCCACGCAACGGGCGTAGTCAGGCTTTTGCGTGCCATCCATGATGCCCGGCATTTCTTTGAACTGGCGACGCACTTCCATCACCACCTGACCACCTGCGCGGCCCACGGCCATCATGCCCATGGAGCCGAACAAGAACGGCAGCAAGCCACCGACGAACAAGCCAACCACCACATACGGGTTTTGCAGGCTGAAGTTGACCTTTTCGTAAACGTCCGGGAAGTAGTACACCAAATCCTCGGCGTAGGCGGCGAACAAAACCAGGGCCGCTAAACCAGCAGAACCAATGGCATAACCTTTGGTCACGGCCTTGGTGGTGTTACCCACCGCGTCCAGGGTGTCGGTGACTTTGCGCACCTCGTCCGGCAAATTAGCCATTTCGGCAATGCCACCGGCATTATCGGTTACCGGGCCAAAGGCATCCAGCGCCACCACAAAACCGGCCAGCGCCAGCATGGTGGTTGCCGCAATGGCAAGGCCGAACAGCCCCGCTACGGAATAACTGATAATGATACCAGCGCAGATCACCAAAACCGGCAGTGCGGTCGATTCCATCGACACGGCCAAGCCTTGAATGACGTTGGTGCCATGTCCGGTGGTGGAGGCTTGGGCCACCGATTTCACCGGGCGATGTTCTGTACCGGTGTAATACTCGGTGATCCACACGATCAATGCCGTCACCACCAAACCGGTGAGCGAAGCGTAATAAAGTTGCAAGGTGGAAACCACCGTGCCGGCTTTATCGTTGAGCGTGTAAATATTGTCGAAACCACCCAGCATGACATTCATCAAAATAGCAATGAGTACCGCCGAGATGACGGCAGAGGCGATAAGCCCCTTATACAAGGCACCCATCACCGATTGGCTGGCACCCAGCTTGACGAAGTACGTCGCGATCACCGATGCAATGATACATGCACCACCCACCGCCAACGGGAACAACATCATTGTTTCTTGTTCGGCACCGCTAAAGAAGACCGCCGCCAACAGCATGGTTGCCACCACGGTCACGGCGTAGGTTTCAAACAAATCCGCCGCCATGCCCGCGCAATCACCGACGTTGTCGCCAACGTTATCGGCAATAACTGCGGGGTTACGTGGATCATCTTCGGGAATACCGGCTTCAATCTTACCCACCAGATCAGCGCCAACATCAGCACCCTTGGTGAAAATACCGCCGCCGAGGCGTGCAAAGATGGAAATCAGCGATGCGCCAAAGCCCAATGCCACCAAGGCTTCGAGAATGTGACGCATTTCTTCGGCAGAGCTTGGATCGAAGATGGTGCGCAAAAACATGTAGTAGCCAGCAACGCCCAAAAGCGCCAAGCCAACCACCAACATCCCGGTGATCGCACCGGATGTAAAGGCAACCTTCAGTCCACCGGCCAAGCCTTCGGTGCGGGCTGCTTCGGCGGTTCGCACATTCGCACGCACCGAAACGTTCATACCGATATAGCCAGCGGCGCCGGATAATATGGCACCAATGAAATAGCCAGCTGCAACCGGAATGCCCAGGCGCCAGCCCAGCAAAATACCGATCAAAACGCCGACGATGGCGATGGTGGAGTATTGTCGATTCAAATAAGCCGCTGCTCCTTCTTGGATCGCAGCGGCAATTTCTTGCATACGCTCATTACCGGCTGGTTTGTCCAATACCGAGCGAATGGAGAAGACCCCAAACAGCACAGCAAGTAAGCCGCATCCTAAGACGAGATAGTAAATTATTGACATGAAGTTATTCTCCCCACTGGGTTTCCCAGATTTTTCCCTGTCTTGAGGGCAGGAGAAGTTCACTCACTCATAACTCACCCAGCCCCGCGACAAAGGTTGCCAGATCAAACGGTTATTGGCAACCAGGAGGGGTATATCTTTGTTTGCTTATATAATGGTACGATAGTAGACACCCCGGAATGGTTCCAGGAATGCGTGACCGCGTTGAGGCATATTTTACGGGATTTTGTGTTATTGGTCGTCGGTGCTGGTCATGGCCTGAATGAGGGCATCATTGACCACTTCTTTGCCGAGCAGTTTGTTGGTAATCATCATAATTCGATATTTGATTAAGGTGACATCCAGGGTTTTGTTGTTGCGCAACGTACGCGGGATATAGAAGGAAAAATCCTTAATCAGGGCATCGCCAAGGCGGCGTTTGGCCTTCGCCACGGTGCGCTCGTTATCGATATTAAGAACTTCCAGTTTGTAGTGGATCATAATGGTGCCAGCGACTTCGTTATTTTGAAACACCGGTATAAAAATCGGGTCCATTTCGATATAGCGCGGGCGTTGTTCAAACAGCGACAAGGTTTGCTTTTTTTCCGCCTTGGCGACTTTGTTTGCGGCCATCTCCTCTTCGGTGACTTCAAACGGCCCCAGGGACAGGTATTTCAACAAGCTGATCGTACCGCCCGCAAGCAGCATCACGACGGCGAAGAGGATGACCAATTTTTTCATAATATAATGTTCTCGATACGGTGTGCTTGAGGGGGCGCCTGAGGGAGCGCCTGAGGGTATGACGGATTGGGAGGCGATTATAGCCATCGTACCATTATTAATGCAGCTTGGTATCAAACGCTACAGGTGTTGATAACCACCATTTGGCAACTTCAGGACGCTTCCGTTTGCATCAAGGATACAAACGCGTCCGCTGCCTTGCAATGGTTGCTGTTGGATAGATCCAATGGTGCTAATCGCTAGATCATGGGCTGCGGCAATCCGTTCCAACTCATACCTGGCACTTTGCGGGGCGGTGAACGCCAGTTCATAATCATCCCCACCACAAAGCATGGCCACGTGCGGCATTGGGGTGTCAGCCAACACCGTTCGGGCCGCATCTGAAACGGGGACATCTTCAGCACGGATCACCGCCTCAACGTGAGAGGCTTCACAAATGTGGCCCACATCGGCAACCAGTCCGTCGGAAATATCCACGCAGGCTGTGATGAGCCCTAAACCGGCAACCTCAGAGGCAAACGCCCAGCGCGGCTCTGGCCTAGCATAGCGCCGTGCTAAATACGCGCTTTGATCGGCATTAAGCCGCGCGGTTTGTCCCCGCAGCACCGCCAGGCGGATTGTTGACCCTAAAAGGCCATCGTTCTGTCGGCGGTATGCGCGCCAGCATCTACAACGCC
>JAESUA010000392.1 GCA_016763255.1 Magnetovibrio sp.
CCCGCTATAGCGGGCTCGACGCGGTCGTGATTTTGGTCGCCCCCGACACCAGCTTGGACGAAAATGGCATGCCCTATTTCCGGGTTGTGGTGCAGCCTGAAAAATCCTACTTGGGTCAGACAAAAGGCTTTTTACCCATCATGCCGGGTATGGAGGCCACCGTGGATATCCAAACCGGTCAGAAGACCGTGATGGATTATCTGGTCAAACCGGTTCTAAAATTAAAGCACGAAGCTTTCCGAGAACGCTGACAACATACATAGATTACTGGGGAATTTCCCCGAACGCATTCTTTCGATATGATTGTCGGCACGGGGCGCGATTCGCGCTCCACAAGAATTTGAATTTGATTTGCGCAACCTAACGGGAACGGGGCCGCGCAAGCCCGGCAGAATAGCCTGGGTCATGGGGGACTAAAACCCAATGGGTGCTTCACTATCCACAATTTTTTCGCTGATGATCGCATTTGGCCTGTTTCTGGGCGCGATCATCATGGAAACCGACAATTACGTCATTTTTCTAAGCCTGACGAGTTTTGTCATGGTGGTCGGCGGCACCATGGCCGCAACGTTTGTATCTTATGAACCGCGTTACGTCATTTTGTCGCTAAAGCTGATTGGCCGTATCTTGTTCACGCCTAAAATGGGCCGCGACATTCTCAAGGCTGAAGTCGGTCGCATGATCCGCTGGTCTTACATTGTGCAAAAAGGTGGCCCCCCCGCCCTCGAAGCCGAAGCCATGAAGTCGACCAAAAACGACAAGTTCCTGAAATTTGGCGTCGAGATGGTGATCAGCGGTTATTCCGGTGCCGAAGTGCGCGACATCATGACCAACTTGATCGAGACCACCTTTGGCCGCAACACGGTCCAGGTGTTCATTCTCAAATTCATGGCCTCGTCCTCACCGGCGTTTGGCATGATCGGCACCCTGATCGGTCTGGTCATTATGCTCGACAAGATGGGCGACGACCCCACCCAGTTGGGCCCGGGCTTGGCCATCGCCTTGATCACCACGCTCTACGGTGTTTTGCTCGCCCGCCTGGTCTACATCCCGGCAGCCAACAAAATCATGCAGCGCGAACAGATCGTGCGCTTTCGCAATTATCTGGTCGCCGAAGGCCTGATCTTGATGGCGGATCGCAAAAGCCCACGCTTCATCCAAGATAAAATGAACAGTTATCTCGATCCGGCCATCCACTTCAACATCGACAAAGTGCGCCGTAAATAGGCGCACAGCTTTAGTGGAGAAAGAAACGTGGCACCACCACCACCCCTCGTAGAAGAACCCGATGAAGAAGATTGGCTCGTCACCTATGCCGACGCCATCACCCTTTTGATGGCATTTTTCGTCATGTTGGTGTCATTTTCCAAGATCGATATCCCCTTATTTGAAGAGGTCATGTCGGGCATTCAGCAAGAGATCGGCTTGGGCGAAGCCAAAGAAACCACCACATCGGAAGTCAAAACCAAAATCGAAGAGATCGTCTTCCAGACCGGTTTGGAACAGGTGGTCGAGGTTCAAAAGGATGAGCGCGGGGTGACCATCGA
The DNA here is from genome assembly GCA_016763255.1 of Magnetovibrio sp. GTDB lineage: Bacteria > Pseudomonadota > Alphaproteobacteria > Rhodospirillales > Magnetovibrionaceae > Magnetovibrio. The sequence goes on from JAESUA010000392.1 coordinate 1,548, forward strand.
CATCGCCAGCGCCAGTTTTTTCAAACCCGGCACCGCGATCATCAAAGATGAAGCCAAACCGATGCTGACCATGTGGTCCGAAATCCTCACCAAGGAAGAGTACAAGTACTTCTTGATCGAGGTCGAAGGCCACACCGACGACGATCCTATCAGCACCAAGCAGTTCCCGTCCAACTGGGAACTTTCGGCATCACGCGCCGCCGCCACCGTGCGGTTCATGCAAGATAGTGGGGTGCATCAGTTCCAACTCAAAGCCTCGGGCTTTGGCGATGCCCATCCCAAGGTGCCCAACAGGGACTTCGATGGCAATGCCATCAAGGTCAACCAAGCCAAAAACCGCCGGGTGTTGATCCGCCTGGTGCCCATGGGCAAAAAGCTCAAGGAAACGTTCCAAGACGTCTTGCTGGAAGAGCGCCTGGCTAAGGAAGAGCGCATTCGCCGCGCAGAGGATAAAGCCCGCCAGGAGGAGATCCAGAAGCGCCTCGAAGCCGCCGAGCAAGAGGAGCAGAGCCAGGAGCGCATTCAACAAAATATTGAAGCCCTGGAGTAAACGTTGATCCAAATCCCATACAAAAAAGCCGCCTCAAACAGGCGGCTTTTTTGTATTTAAATTTTTCGCTATTCAATCGTCGCCGTAGACCAATTCCATGCCTTCGCGTGCGATGAACGTTCCGTCCCATTCCTTTTTCGCCACTTTGCCCAATTCATCCATGAAGTCGTCTTCATGTTCGGGATCGTGGTGGAAGATGGCCATGGATTTGGCTCCGGCCTCACGGCACAACCTGACGCCTTCGTTCCAGGTGGAATGGCCCCAGCCGATTTTTGACGGAAACTCTTCTTCGGTGTAGGTGCTGTCGTAGATCACCATGTCGGCGCCTTCGATCAGATTCAAGATGTTTTGGTCCATCTTGCCGGGCACGTGTTCGGTGTCAGAAACATAGCAAATAGCATGACCAGCATGTTCGATGCGATAACCGGTCGCACCGTTGGGATGGTTCAGTGGTGCGGTGCGCACATGGACATCATCATAGATGTCGAACTGGTCGCCCGCTTCGAAATCCTCAAACCGCATTTTGGCCTGCATGGCTGAAAGTGGTACCGGAAACATCGGGTTGTCCATTTGTGCAGCCAGCACATTTTGGATGCCATCGCTGCCACGCAGATGCCCGGCCATGATATGGACCGAACGGCGCGGGTCGTACGCCGGCACAAAAAATGGAAAGCCGTTAATGTGATCCCAGTGCGTATGGGTGAGTAATATATGAACTTGGCTGACATCATCTTTTAAGAATGTCTGCCCCAGTCCGCGGATCCCGGTCCCCGCATCGAGCACCAATCGCCGGTCACCAACCGTCACTTCGAGACAGCTGGTGTTGCCACCATACTTGATGTGGTTAACTGACGGGCAGGCGATGCTGCCGCGCACTCCCCAAAATTTGACCTTCAAAGCCATTCGGTTCCCCGTAGCACAATCTTGTTGGTGTCACTTAGATAAGCCCCCAATTGATGTACACTATATCGAGCCAGCTGCCTAAATAATAGAACAGTTTCAGTATATAAGGAAAGTGTCGGCTGTCACACTTTAGTGATGATAACGTGTGCTCCGAGGCCAATATCTAGTTTTTTTTGTGCATTTGCGCAATTGGCAGAGATTTCAGCCAGCCCAACCGCGTTTTCGTAGACAAACAAGGCCCCCAAATCGACATCACAAAACGTCCGTGCCCGGGGCAAAATATGGCCTTTAATCTCGATCGTTTCATCCTCAGCGAGGCTCTTCCAACGAATTCCGGTGACCAGGTTGCCAAATCCGTCGGCATAAATCACCTGGGCCACATCATCATCAAAACTTGCCTGCCGGACGCAGTCCATATCCAAGGGCCGGACGCAGTCCATATCCAAGGGCCGGACGCAGTCCATATCCAAGGGCCGGACGCAGTCCATATCCAAGGGCCGG
>JAESUA010000393.1 GCA_016763255.1 Magnetovibrio sp.
AAACCAGCAAAAGCCCCGGTTTACCACTATTTTTCAGTCACTTAACCCACAACAAATCATGCCCAGGTCTGCACCCAGGCACGAATCGGAACATTTCATGAATATCTGATGGACAAAAGCGGTCGGTTTTAGTGCGTCGCAGGACTTGCCGCGACGTTTTCCTTGGTCCACGACGCAGCCCCTGTGGAGCGACGATGTTCAACCGCTTGCATGTCAACAATTTCGTAATTGGCCGGATTGGAGAACAGTTCACGCAGCAGTTGGTTGTTCAACGCATGACTGGCGCGGGTGGCTGCAAAATGACCCATGATGGGAGCACCGGCGAGATATAAATCACCAACCGCATCGAGGATTTTGTGGCGCACACATTCATCTTCGAAACGCAGCCCGTCTTCATTCAGCACCTTGTCGCCACTGACCACAACGGCGTTATCAAGTGATGCACCCTTGGCAAGCCCAGCGGCCCACAGGGCTTCGGCTTCATGCAGGAAACCAAAGGTCCGCGCACGAGCAATTTCATTTTTAAATGCGTTTTCAGTCAAGTCCAACGCCATCTGTTGGGTGCCGATCACGGGATTCTCAAATTCAATTTGAAAATCGATAGAGAATCCATCCGACGGCTCAAGCGAGGCAGATTTTTCACCGTCGCTGACGGAGATCGTTTTGAGCACCCGCAAAGCTTTGCGCGGGGCGTCTTGTTCGACCACACCGGCACAATCGATGAGAAACAAAAATGGTGCGGCGCTGCCGTCCATCACCGGCACTTCGCCACCACCGACGTCGATCATCGCATTATCAATACCAGCGCCGGCAAGCGCCGACATCAGGTGTTCAATGGTGGCGATGGTTTTACCATCAGAGCCAATGGTGGTGCACAAACGAGAATCACAAACGCTGTCAAAAGCTGCTGGGATCAAGGCCCCCTCACCGGCAACATCGGTGCGGCGAAAGGTGATGCCCGTGTCGATATCAGAAGGGTGCAAGGTCATCGATATTCTTTCACCAGAGTGAAGGCCGATGCCGGTGCAGCTGATCGCGCTTTTCAACGTTTTTTGCTTGATCACAGTCTTGATCCCCTAAAACCCCAATAGGCGTTTGGTCTTTGTTGTCGGTCTTGTTTGATAACAGACCACTTTGCCCTTTTGTTGAGACGCTCTGTAAAGAAAGAGCGCTTCAGTATTGAAGGTTTACCACCCTCTCCTGAAGCGCTCAAATCAAACTGTGTTACCTTTTGTTACAGGCACTAACGCCAATATCACATTGATATTACGGCGTTAATTTGCCTGCCGACGAAGGAACGCTGGGATATCCAACAGGTCTTCTTCACTTTGGCTCGACTGCAAGCGTTCTTCTGGGTCTAAACCACCCAGTGTCGGCTCCACCATTGATGTCGAACGCATCTGTGTTGCCTGTGCGGGAGCAACCGCCTGAACCGGTTCCGCTTGCCTTTCTGACTTAGCATTACCAAACATCGATATTTTGCTCTTGGCACCGCCGGTCACCCGCTCAAACAGGCTTGGCCCTTTGGCGGGAGCCGCGCTGCTTGCACGTTGTGAAACCGCACCGTTGATCATCGCGGCTTCAGCCATCGGATCGATTTGTGATGCTTCAGGGGTACTGACGGTCGCCGGTGCCGGCGGGATAAATGCATCCGTGGCGTCTGTGGACGGCATCGCCGCAGGGGCGGTGTAACGATCGGGAACACGTGAGGGTTCCGGCGCTCCCATGTTTTCGTCATCACCAAAGTCTAAAGCGGCCGGAGCGTCAGTCTCAGCAGTGGATCCCGCCGCACCTGCTGCAGCTTTGGGCTCCGAAAAATCCAAATTCAGGGCTTCTTCGATGCTACCTTCTTGGTTCATCACCGGGTCATCGACCGGATCATGTTGGGGCGTTTCTTCTTGTCCGTCGGCAACCGTTTGGCTCAGCACTTGGGCGACACTCAGTTGCGCAACTTCAGTCTTTACTTCTTCAGCAGCAACCGTGGTGGTGGCAACGCCATCTTCATGAACGTCAAGCACCACCGGTTCGCGACGCACCATGCCTTCGGCATCGATTCCGGTGGCAACCACCGAAACACGCATCCGGCCATCCAGCGTATCATCGAAGGTCGAACCAAAGATGATGTATGCGTCTTCGTCCACTTCCGATCGAATACGGTTGGCGGCCTCATCCACTTCAAACAAAGTCATATCGGAACCGCCGGTGATGTTGATCAACACCCCTTTGGCACCAGCCATGGAGGTATCGTCCAAAAGCGGGTTGGAAATAGCGGCTTCGGCAGCGTCAAGTGCACGACGTTCGCCTTCAGCTTCACCGGTGCCCATCATCGCTTTGCCCATCTCACTCATGACCGAACGCACATGGCAAAGTCGAGATTGATGAGGCCCGGCATGACCATCAAATCGGTCACGCCACGCACGCCAGAGTAGAGCACGTCGTCAGCCATTTTGAAGGCATCTGAGAAGGTCGTCTTTTCATTGGCGACACGAAAAAGATTCTGGTTGGGGATGATGATCAGCGTATCGACGTACTGCTCAAGTTCCTCGATCCCCTTTTCGGCGATGCGATAGCGGTGCATACCTTCGAACTGAAATGGCTTGGTGACGACACCGACGGTGAGGATGCCAAGGTCGCGCGCCGCACGTGCAATTACGGGCGCAGCACCGGTGCCTGTTCCGCCACCCATACCGGCGGCGATGAACACCATGTGCGAACCTTTGAGCTGCTCGTTGATGTCTTCAATCGTTTCTTCGGCAGCCGCGCGTCCGACTTCGGGCTTGGAGCCGGCACCAAGACCCTGGGTCAGATTGCTGCCCAACTGGATCTTGCGATCTGTTTCCGCGAAGGTCAGGGCTTGTGCGTCGGTATTGGCAACGACAAATTCCACCCCTTCAAGCTGGGCGGCGATCATGTTGTTGACGGCATTACCGCCCGCACCACCGACACCGATTACGGTGATCCGCGGCTTCAACTCGACAGCCTCATTTTGGGGTACGCTTAGGTTGATACTCATCGCTCAGCTCCACATCCGCTCGTTTCTCTATTAGTGGCCAAAAAAGCTTAAAATTTAGTAACTTTTATGGATTAAACCACCGATTCCTTTTGCCGAGTCCTTGAGCGTTTCTGACTCGTTTACTGACTCTGTACTATATGCCTTAGAAATTATCCCGAAGCCACTGGGATATGCGGCCCATACGGGTGGCTGGCTGGCCTTTAGGGCGGTAGGTGCGTCCAGCAACTTCACCTGTTGTTTCAAGGGCATGGCTAATCAATCCTGCACACGTTGAGAATTGCGGGCCGCTTGAGGCTTCGGCCATTCCCTCCAAGTAACGGGGTTTTGCCATACGCACTTGAGCCTTGGCCAAAATCTCCCCAGCCGTTTCACGCACACCCGGCAGAAGACTTGCGCCACCGGTCAAAACCACCCGTGGTCCGGACAATTTCTCAAACCCGGCAGCATGCAAACGATCGCGAACCAACTCAAAGGTTTCTTCGATGCGCGGACGGATGATGCCCACCAGCATGGAACGCGGCACCGGATTGGTTTCGCCGGTTTGCTCTTCACCGATCAGCGGCACCTTAATGACTTCTAGATCATCCGATGGCGACGGCATGCAGTTGCCGTAAAGTGTTTTCATGCGCTCGGCATGTTGAACCGGAGTCGAAAGACCACGAGCGATATCATTGGTCACATTGGTTCCGCCCACCGGCACACAGTCGGCATGCACCAACTCACCATCAAAGAACACCGCGATGTTGGTGGTGCCACCGCCCATATCGATCAACGTCACGCCAAGCTTCATCTCATCTTCAACCAATGCCGACAATGCCGCGGCATAAGGGCCGACCACACGGCTTTCGACATTCAAATGGCAGCGGTGCAGGCAGGTGTCGATATTGCGCAAGGCGTTGGCCGATGCGCTCACCACGTGCAGGTTAACACCCAAGCGGTCGCCGAACATGCCGCGCGGGTCACGCACGCCCCGGTTGCCGTCGATGGAATACCCCACGGGGATCGAATGGACAATTTCCTGATCTTCGGGCAATTCACTTGCCAAGCGGTTGGGGTCGAGAATTTTGCGCAGATCCTGGTCACCGATCTCGTGCCCGGAAATGCCGATGTCGTACGCTACCAAGCGCGACTTGAACACCTGACCCGATAGCGCCACGTTAATTTCATGAATGTTCGTGCCAGCCATTTCTTCGGCCGCGCCGACCGCCGCGCGCACCGAAGCTTCCGCCGCATCCATGTCGACGATCGCACCATGTTTCACCCCCGAAGAAGCTTGATGGCCGATGCCGTTGATGCGCGGCGGGCGCGTTCCTTCCTGGCGTGCGATCAAGCACGAAACTTTGGTGGTTCCAATATCAAGCGCGGCGACGAGGCCGTTTCTTGGTTTTGTGTGCGACGTATTGCGATGCATTATTGCTTCTGCCCTTTCTGGGTGCTTCGCTTATATGAATAGTCTTAAACTAAAGTTTCTATCGTATTAAGAGTTTATCATCTTCATGTTTCTTGTCCTGGCTTACGCCCCACATTGATGGTGGGACGACGCAAGGCATTGGGTTTTCGCCGTATAATCACCCGATCGGGGACACGCAAATCAAGCACCCGCACATCTCGCCCCAGCACCCCGCTGTCTTCTTCGAACGCGGCCAAACGGGCCAATGCCTTCAACGGGTCGTTTTCAGGCAATCGCACATTAACGCCACCATCCATTGCCAAGTCCCAGCGCCGACCGCCGACACGCACGGCGGCTATGACATGGGCTTTCAATTTTGGTTGGGTTTCCAGCAATTCCAATAAACCACCCAAATGATCGGGGGCATCTTCGCCGACCACCTGGATGAGATTGGCAAAACGGCTCAAATCATTTCGGATGATCACCACGCCATTGTCATCAATCAGGGAAAATTTACCTTGACGTTGCCACAACGCCATCGGTCGACGTTCGATGATATGCACCACCAAGGTATCAGGCAGCAGACGTTCAATACGCGCATGCATGACCCATGGCAAGGCTTCGACCCGTGTTTTTGCCGCCTGAAAATCATACGCCATAATCGCTGCACCGCGAGCGATGCCCAGCACATCTAAAAGCTCTTCGCGTGTGGTTTCCAATCGGCCGGTCACAAAGACCTCTTGAACCGTAAAGCCAAGGTCACTGCTAACCTTGATCACCGTCAATTTGGCGTGGTTGAGCAGCGTTTCCACTTGACCGGATTTCCACGCCCAAGTGCCTACGGTACCCGTAAGGACAATCGAGGTGAGCGCAGCCATCGCGATGGATTGGGGGCATCGCCACAACGGCACCACGCGTTTACGTTTGGGGGTCGAGGCAATGTCGGCATCCATTTCGGATCCACGGCCCATGTCGATCATGGGGGCCAGCAATCGGTTGAGCATTTTTCTCATGCATCACACTCCGCGTTTTCCACCATCCAACTCACCAATTCCTCAAAGCTGATGCCAGCTTGCAGCGCCTGTTCTGGCACCAGCGAAGTCGGCGTCATACCGGGTTGGGTGTTCACCTCGAGGATATAAAGTTCATCACCGTCATAACGAAAATCAGCCCGGCTCACGCCACGGCACCCCAGTGTGTCATGCGCCAATTTGGCCAAACGCATGGCTTCGTCATAAACGGGTTGTTCAATATCCGCAGGAACTTGATGGCGTGAACCACCATCGGTGTATTTGGCGTCAAAATCGTAAAAATCATGATCGGTCATGATTTCGGTCACGGCCAAAGGTTTGCCGCCCATCACCGCGACGGTGAGTTCACGTCCGGGAATAAACCGTTCAACCATCACCTCATCACCGTAAGGCCAACTTTCGTGGGCAAACGGCAACGCATTATCACCGCCACGCACGATATGAATGCCGACGCTGGATCCTTCATTGGAGGGTTTGACCACATAAGGTGGTTCCATCACATCCCCCGCCAACACTTCATCACGGGTGGCAATTTTGTCTTCGGCAACACGGATACCGGCATCCTTGAACAGGCGCTTGGCCATCGGTTTGTCCATGGCGATGGCAGAGGCCGTCAATCCTGAATGGGTGTATGGGATATTCAAAATATCCAGCAAACCTTGGATGCAGCCGTCTTCGCCAAAACGGCCATGCAGGGCGTTGAACACCACGTCCGGTTTGGGGAACAAACGACCCAGCAAAGAACCGACATCACGCTGCACATCGATGGCGGTGACCGAATACCCGGCACGTTTTAGCGCTTCGGTACAGGCCGCACCGGAGACCAGCGAAACTTCGCGTTCCGCGGACCAGCCGCCCATAAACACTGCGACATGTTGGGTCATGATACGTCCCCCTGCTGTGCAACGCCGATGCGGCGAATTTCCCAGGTGAGCTCGATGCCACTGTGGGCTTTCACACGCTTGCGCACTTCTTCGCCCAAGTTTTCGATGTCGGCACCGCTGGCGGTTCCATCATTGATCAAAAAATTGCAGTGCATTTTTGAAACCTGTGCACCACCAATGCGCAATCCACGACAGCCCGCATCATCAATCAGTTGCCACGCTTTATGGCCTTCAGGGTTTTTAAAAGTCGAACCACCGGTTGAGGTGCGCAACGGCTGGCTGGCTTCACGCGATGACTTGATGTCGTCCATACGGCCGCGAATGTCGTCGACTTGACCCGCGTGACCGCGCAAATGGGCTTCGATAAAAATCCAATCCGTGGGAACGGTGCTTTTGCGGTAGGAAAAACCTAAGTCTTGAGCACTTAGCTCATGGCGTTCGCCCTGTGCATCCAGGGCCACCGCACCGACCAAGACATCCTTCATTTCCGCCCCGTAGGCACCGGCGTTCATGCGCAACGCACCACCGATGGTGCCGGGCACGCCGCTTAAAAATTCCAAACCGGAAACACTGGCCTGCATCGCCGCCAAGGCGACGCTGCCATCCAGCGCCCCCGCACCAGTGATCACATCGGCCTTGTTGACCATCACGGACGCAAACTCACGTCCCAAGCGGATCACAACACCCGGCACCCCACCATCGCGAACCAAAAGATTGGAGCCAACGCCGATCACCGTCACCGGTACCGTGGCCGGTTTGTGTTTGAGAAAATAGCCAAGATCATCCGCATCCGCAGGCTTAAACAAAACTTCTGCCGGGCCGCCGACGCCAAACCATGTGACCTTGGCCAGCACGGCATTCTCGCTCAGCCGTCCGCGCACCTGCGGCAGACGGTCGATCAGGTTTTCAGCGTACACGGCACAAGACATTATTCAGCCCCTCCCTTTGCCGCATAACGAAGTTTACGCAAGCGTTCGGGAAGCGCGTTGGCCCATTGGGTGATGTTGCCCGCACCAAGACACACGATCATATCACCGGGGCGCGCCAAGTCCTTGACCACATCGGGCAATTCATCGGGGTTCAGCAACGGCATCACGGTGCGATGACCGTGTTCGCGCAACCCGGCAACCAAAGCGTCGCGGTCATAACCTTCGATGGGCGCTTCGCCAGCCTCGAAGACATCGGCAACCAAAACCGCATCGGCATCGTTAAAGCAGGTGCAAAAATCTTCAAACAAATCACGCAGCCGCGAATACCGGTGGGGCTGAACCACGGCGATGACCTGACCACCGTTCACCGCATCACGCGCGGCCTTCAACACCGCAGAAATTTCCACCGGATGATGACCGTAATCATCGATTATGATGATGCCATCGACATCGCCGGTTTTGGTGAAGCGCCGTTTGACCCCTTTAAATTCTGCAAATGCGCTGGACAACACGCTCATATCGATGCCCATCTCATGGGCGACGGCGACTGCGGCCAGGGTGTTTTGCACATTATGCATGCCATACATCGGCAACTCGATATCGCGCACCGCTTCGGGTTCATCCCCATCGTCATGATTGGCGAACACCACATCAAACACCATGCCATCGGGTCCGGGGCGGACATTTTCACCGCGCACCATGGCTTGGGGGTTAAAGCCGTAGGTGATGATGCGCCGATCCGAAACGCGCGGGATCAAGGCCTGAACTTCGGCATGATCGATGCACAATGCGGCAAAGCCATAAAACGGAATGTTTTCGACAAACTGGGTAAACGCCGCACGCAAGGTATCAAAATCACCGTAGTGATCCAGGTGTTCCGGATCGATATTTGTGACCACCGCAATGGTCGCCGGTAATTTGAGGAACGTGCCATCGGATTCATCGGCTTCGGCAACCATCCAATCACCCGAACCAAGCCGCGCATTGGACCCCCAAGCATTGATGATGCCACCGTTGATCACCGTCGGATCCATGCCCGCCGCGTCCAACAATTGCGCCACCAACGATGTTGTGGTGGTTTTGCCGTG
>JAESUA010000030.1 GCA_016763255.1 Magnetovibrio sp.
GTCCCACTTGGCGATGTACGAGGCCTAGCTGATGCTATCAAAAAGTTATCGCACGACCGGGAACTCCGCCACCGTTTAGGGGCAGGGGCGCGCAAGTCCGTGGAAGAATTCTATTCCTCTGAAATCATTGGTAAAGAATTGGTTCAACTCGTCAATCACGTTTCCCAAGAAGCCTGATCTGAAGCCCGAAAGCGGCTCAACCAAACCATCACCAGAACCAATACAGTTCCAACTATCAGGCCGAAACCTGCTTTGACCATCGTATACGGTGCGGCATACAAAACTAAAAATGGGATATAGAGCATCCATGCCGCCCTGAGCAATTGGGCCAGCAAGCCGCTTCCGGGTGATAGCCACTTTTCAAATGCGCTAATCAACCCACCAAAAACGAGCCCTGTAATCGCCACCCCCAAGGTGCCAAGGTTGTAATACCCGAACGAAACAAGATCGATCGGCATAAGTTGCAAGGCCCGTGGGGAAAAGCCGGTGAGCGTTGCTTGATGAAGATGGGAAATCAGTGGTGGCCAAGTGTCGGTCCCCGACAGGCTTGGCAACATGTACGCCCCCGTAAGAGGAATATCGACGAAATATCGATACGAAATCACGTCAGGTGCGATCATTGGCGTGCGCGCCGACACCAAATAGGGGAACGCGAATTCGTTAAGGATATATAGAATGCTCTGTCCACCTTTTGTAGATAGAGCGGACAACGTTTCCTGAAAGCCCGCGCCCACACTGGAAAATAAAATCTGAGGAGCTGCGGCAACAAACAAGCCAGTGATCAACAACATGGCAAACCCGCTCACAGCCCATCTATTTTTGAAGCCCAAATAGAATATTACGCCCAAAGGCATAAACGCCAGAAACGTGAATATCGTCAGTCTGCCTGCGGAATGATAGGCGCGGAGCGCGACAAACCACCATACTAGTGCGGCAAGTGTCCACATCAGCACGCGCATTTTTCCAGACATTTTAGAACCGGCCGCCGACAGAAAAATCGTTGCCGGAATTCCCAACAAAACAATAATTTGGAGAAACCCCCAACGCACATCCATGCGGCCAGCCCTAATTTCACGTCCCGCTTCAATCATTCCTGTTAGGCTACCGAATTGAGCGGCATACACGACCAACGCGACAAGAGACAAGGCCCCCAACACCACCCCGCACAAAACGATCCAAGATCTCGGGATCCGGTCAAAATTTCGGGGTGACGTCCAAACTTTCAAACGACCAATTGCCCAATATCCAAACATCATAATCACATACAGCAAAACCGCATGGAGACTCGCCGATCGATAAACTTCATTCGCGAAATCAAGCTGCTGATAAAAGGGGATAATGAACAGAGCGTGTTCGTAATAGGGGCCCGTCTCCAATGACGTCCCCATGACGAAATATATCCAAAATGGAGGGATACAGTAGCCAAGCACAAACAGCAGATGCACCATGCTCAGCATGGAAAAAGGTTGCATCGTCATGCGGCGATACGCCTCGAAGCCCACTATCCACAACAGAAGGGCGCCGGAGATAAAGTGTGTAGCCGTCATGCTCTCGTCTCGTTAAGGATTACGTTTCAATTATCTGAAACTGAAGCCCACGGTAACACGCCCGTGCGCCGCCACACCACAAATGTGGAAATCAAACCACGCACGACGATGGTCGCCGCCGTGGCATAAGCCGCGCCCATGAAACCAAAGCTCGGGATCAACAGTAAATTCAGCACAATATTCAGCGCCACCACCAAGGCGTAGATCAACATCGTGACGCGCTCGAATGGGCCGATGATCAAAAACACCTCCACCCCGCCGGTGATGGCGAACACCATCATCCCCAATGACAAGACGACAATCGCAGGAGCGGCTTCGATAAACTCCGCGCCGAAGAGAGAGAGCAAAAATTCGCGTTGCCAGATGATGCCCGCCATCAACACGATGCCGACCAGTGCCGAGGAAACCGTGATCGTGTTCATTTGACGTTGCAATTCAACGATGTTGTTTTGCGCATGCAATTTGGCCAGCAACGGTGCGGCGTGTGAACGAATCGCCAGCATGGGAAACAACAGTAACTGCGACAGTTTGATCGCCGGTAGGTAGAGGCCCGCAGCCGCCCCGCCCATCAACGTGCCCAGGATCAAAATATCGCTTTGATCCATCACCACCGTTAGGCCGCCAATCGCCAAATACGGCAAACTAAGCGCCAGCCACGCGCGGTTATGATATTGCCGTGCGAGCCCTCTCGCAGGCCCTTCACGTTTCAGCAATCGCGCCACGACCACCGTGACAAATAACAACGCCAGACCGGTGGCGGCAAAATTAGCCCCCATGGCGAGGCCAGATTGGATCTCCATCAACGGCAACAGCGCGGCCAAAATACCGATCAAAAGCAGCGGGCGCACGATTTCCAAGAACGAATGAGCCTGGGCCACCCGCTCGAACCCTTGCAAGATTGCCATGCGCTGATTGAGCAGCCCCAAAACCACCACCAACGACAGCGTGATGGCCAAGGTCTGGACCTGAGCTGGGGTGAAAATGCCTCGCCCGTCGAGGGCCGCCAATGCCAGCCCGCCTATCAAGACCACCGCACACCCGGCAGCCAACACCACCAGGGTGGAGAACCGAGATAGCCCTAAAATTGCCGCGTGATTTTGTGCGGCGCGCAATTCGGCGGTAAGACGTACCGTCGAGGTGTTCATCCCCACCTGCACCAGCGTCACCAAAACGTTCAGCCACGCCAGGGCATAGACATAATGACCATAAGATTCCACCCCCAGCCATTGGGCGAGCAACACATGGGTGACGTACGCCAAGCCGACACCGATGGCGCTGACCACCATCACCTGCATGCCGCCACGGACAAGCCCCCGACCCAAAAAGGATATAACGTGCTTAATCAAGATCGTGAAGGGGGGCACGACAGGTCGCGAATACGGACCCTCCCCCGGGCACATAGGTGATATCGGAAATCTCGCCAAATTTGGCAAGCACCGTGGGCAGATCTCGGTTACGAAAATACCAAAAATGAAAATCATCAATTTTTTTGCGGCGTTTCAGACGGAAACGATTCCACATCAAAGCCAACGTGACGCGTGGGAACGACCAAAACACGAACCCAAAGCAGCGCATCAGCACACTCTGCCATTCGGTATCCTTGAACACCTTGCTGAAACGTCTTGCGCCTTCTTCACTCGCCGACAAAGTAATGTCATGCAAGCCAATCCAAAACACCGCCTTCGCGCCTGGCGCAGCCAAGTATTGAAC
>JAESUA010000394.1 GCA_016763255.1 Magnetovibrio sp.
GGATTGGCTTGTTGCGGCGGCTGCGAGGGCTTTATTTGCTCCAGCTTTAACCCCGGCAACGCCTTTTCGATGAGACTTCTGAAGGGGTCGAACTTTTGCGGCACGGCAATACTTGGTGCACCGCCCGAACCACCTGTCGAGGCCTTGCGCACCCCCAATTTAATGCCCGGATTGTCCAGCGCACCTTTAAGCGAAAACGGTATTTCCTGGCGACCGACGCGGCCCTTAGAAAGCAACGTGGTCAACAAGTTCGCTTCCACCGTCATGTTGCCGACGATATCAATATCCCAGCCCGCGATGTCAATTTTGCCCGATCCGGTGCCATTGCCCATGGAGGAGCTCAAGGTCATCTTCGAAGCATTGGCGATGCCGTCACGGATATCAAAGTCCAACGCCAAATCAGCAAGGCCTTTGCCTTTTTTCTTGGTCCCCAAGGATAATTGATTCATCGCCGCCACCAAACCGATCACACCGGACAAGGCTGAGCCTTTGCCACCTTTTTTCACATCCAGATCGTTGATGTTGAGATTGCCGTTACCAGCCAGGGAGCTGACCATTTCAGCCGGGCTCATGCCCGTTGCGTTAACGTCCAGGTTTAACGACAAATTACCCGAAGCCAATTTTTTGCCGGTCACCGCTTTTACCGCCTGATCGATCAACAAGGTGTCGAGCTTGAAATTACTTTCGATGGTCGGTGATCCATCGGCGCGCACGATGGCCGTGCCGCGGATCGGGCCACCGAACAGATTACCGGTGATTTTGTCCGCATTCAGCACCCCGTTTTGCACCGTGGCATGAATGTCGGCGGCGCTGAGCTTGTAATCGCCAAATTGGATGGCGTCTGATTTCAGTGTGATGTCGCCGTCCAGCATGTTCAGCACGCTGAGATCAAAGCGTTCACGCGACCAGCGTTTATCTGCCCCCGCTCCAGTTCCCGCCTGTGCCAGTTGATCATCGCCAAATGAGGCATAGATAATGTTGGAAACGTCAGGGCGTTTACCAAAACGAGTCCCGGGTTTACGCAAAGCGGCATTTTTTTGCTGCTTCGGCAAGAACCGATCCAATACCAAGACACCGGTTTGCAGATCCGCAATGACACGCGGTTTTGCGCCCGTGGTGCGGGCGGTGATGTCACCATTTATAGCCGTTTCACCCAATGTGGATTTAAGGCCTGTGATCTTGTGGGTTTTGCCATCTGTGTTGAGCCTGGCGCTCAAATCCAACGCGCCCAATGGGCCCGCTGGCTTGTAATCAAGGTCCAGGGCCTTCAGCAACGCCGCCACATTGCCATGCTTGGCGGTGATGTGGCCATCGTAACCAAAACCAATGGGCAGAAGGGAAAAACGCCCCTGCCCCGAAATTTGACCATCAAGGGCGTCGACCGTGACGCTAAAGCGCGGTTTCAAAAGTGAGCCTTGCGCCGCCCCTTGCAAAGTCACCGCTTTAAGCCCCGCTGGAACGCCTTCAAGTCCAAGTGCATTAGCCAGTTTGGCACCATTTTTAACCTTGGCGTCAATCTTCACCTTGGAAATCTCTGGAATGGCGCCAAAACCGTTGAAGGTCCCCGATAACGTTGCGCTCGCCCCTTGGAAATCGCCCAATTTGAGGCTGCGCAGTTGCAGCTCCCCGGCATAAAGTGTTCCGTCGATCGCTAATTTTTTATAAGCCTTGCCCTGATGAACCAAGCGGCCAACCCGCACCTTCAAGTTGGCATCAAAATCATTCAGTGCCGACAAGGCGACCCAAGCCCCAGCCGCTTGCAAGACACTGGGCATTTGCGCCGGATTAGTCGTCTCAGACTGGGGCGTTGCGGCGCGTTCAACACCACTTGATGCCTTCACCACGCCAATAGCGTTGCCATTTGAATAGGTATCAATGTTGATCACATCCAAGCTCAAATCCGCACCAAACGACAAGCGTTTGCGCAACGCCAAGGTTATTCCACCGGTCAGTTTGGAATGGTCCGCCGTCACTTCCAAGGAGCTGACCACCACCTGCGTAGCATCGGCGGCAACTTGACTTTTGTAGGTCACGCGCTTCACCCGCCCGGCGATACCGGCTGGCACCTCCACGCCCAACCAGTTGGTCAGGCCGGTGAGATCATCGCTGGTGACCTCAACATTTCCTTCAAACCGGGGAACGCCATCGCGGGGCCGCACGAACCCAAACACCGCCACATCTGTGACACCGGGGGCCATGGCCTGCAACTGGCTCAGCACCAATTCACCATCGGTCAATTCTGCGGCCAAGCGCACATCGCTGACCAAGCCGCCCTTAAGGGTCACGGCATCGACAACCACTTGCACCGTTCCACGCACCCCTTTGGGGAAGGCAAAGGCTTCTTTCGCAGTCACGGTGGAGGTTTGGATTTCAGGCGGGGTCGGCGTGATGGTGGACTGTGCGGTCTTGCCACCTTGCGCACCTTGATCCGCAGCGGATGCCGGGGTGGACGACGGAGTGGAGCGTCGCCCTGCGGTGTTCAAAATTGAATCGACATCGATGCGTGCAGCTTTCAATTGCACATCAAAGTTCACACCATCGCTGAGCGCGACCTTAATGGTGCCGGTGATGCGGTCTTTGCCCAGATGCACTTCCAGCTCGCTCAGATCGACGTTCTCTGCGGAGGCCTCGATTTGTCCATCCAGGGCGAAGGTCTGTTGTAACACCACCGGGGCCGTACCAGCCCCCACCACCGCATCCAACAGCTGGGCGAGGTTTTCACCTTCAGCCTTGATTTTCCCTTTGAAGCGAGGCTTTGCCCCAAGGCCAAAGACCGCGCCGTTGAGTTGCGCTTTTGCTCCCCCAGGCGCATTGAGAACCGCGTTCACCGGCATCGTGCGCTGTTCAATGATTTGGCCCAGCGATATTTCAAAGGCCAGCGGCACACCGCGCAAGCGGGCTTGGCCCTGGGCTTCAAACGGACCGTTCAAAGATCCGGCGCGCAAAGTCGCATCGATGTTTTCGATCCGTTCAACCGTGCCGTTGACGCCATCACGGTAGATCAAGCGACCATCAACAATTTCAAAACTGTCGAGACGGATGTCTAAGCCGGAAGCACCGCCAGAAGCACCGACAGTTGCACCTTGAGATGTCGAACCCTGGCTTGGTGTGATGCTTTTTATTTGAGGCGCGGGCTTAAAGTCCAAGTTGGTGCGGCCATCGGCGAACTTTTCGATGCTCACCACCGGCGCAACCAAGCGAATGCGTTCGACTTGAACCTGTCCTGAAAGCAGCGGCATCAATGCAATGCGCACTTCAACCGCCTTCATGACCACCATATCTTTGGCTTGTCCGCCTTTAGCATTGGATAATCTAACATCATTGGCGATCAAGGACGGCGCGGGCAAAAGCCGCACTTCCAAATTTCCGCCAATGCTCAGTTCACGCCCCGTCGCAGTGCGCACCTGCTCAGTGATTTCATCTTTAATCGCGGCTGAATCAATAAAACTGGGGGCAATAACGACGGCACCCACCAACAAAGCCAACACCACCACGACACCAATGAGAATATTCTTTACCAAGGACGGAACCCCATTCATCAAAAAACACCAAACCGTGCTGAGAATCCCCACCACATTTGAAGAGACAAGTGTAGTCGCCCTACAGACCGTAGGACCATACAAAATAACAGTTTAGAGGCTAAATTTGGCCAAAAAAAGAACCCCGCCTGTAAAAGCGGGGACTGTAGCAATCCAGACAAAGCAAAACCGCGCCCAATGGGCGCGGTTTGCTTCATGCAACAGCCAAGGGGCACGCGAAAACGCGCGACCGCCCGATATCGGGATCAGCCTTGGCGTGCTTTGAAACGCGGGTTGCGTTTATTGATCACGTAGACGCGGCCTTTGCGGCGCACGACGACGCAGTTTTTGTCGCGGTTTTTCGCAGATTTAAGCGAGTTGCGGACCTTCATGACGTCTATCCTTAAAATTACGTGCAGAGCCGAAATGGCCCTGAGGTCGCGGAAAATACGGTGAGAAACGGCCTCTGTCAACCGCTTAGATGGAGGTTTTGCTGGATTTTCCGCCCTTACTCGCGGCCATAACACCACAGCGCTCATCATCGACTGACACAAACCCATGAAATCTGGGGGAAAGTACGCGCTGTCCTTGGTCTCCCGACCCTCAATACGCTGACACTTTAACACACCGTAGATCAATTGCGATATGGGCTCAAAGCCTCTGCCCATGTGCCCTCACGGCTTTTACGCGCTGGAGTTCTGACGCGCTCGTGCCGATTCTCCAGCCTTCTATTTCAATATGAGCCCCTCAAAGGAACGCCCCCGCCGGGTCCAAAGCCCCCCCCGCCGGGGGTTTCGATAACAAACACATCACCGGGGGCCAATTCCACCGTGGCGGTGGGGCCCAGGTCTTCGATGGTGCCGTCAGCGCGTTCGACCTTGTTCAGCCCCACTTGGGCGCTTTCACCGCCGTTAAGCCCAAACGGCGCAATTCGCCGGTGGTTGGACAAGATGCCCGCACTCATCGCTTCTAAAAATCTGATCCGTCGCACCACACCATCGCCGCCCCTATGCGCGCCGCGCCCACCCGAGCCACGGCGAATCGAAAATTCTTCGACCAACACCGGGAAACGCCATTCCAAAACTTCCGGATCGGTCAGCCGTGAATTTGTCATGTGGGTGTGTACCGCACTTTGACCATCATAGTCCGGCCCTGCCCCCGCACCGCCGCAGATGGTTTCGTAATACTGATAAGTTTCATTGCCGAAGGTGAAATTGTTCATGGTGCCCTGGGCAGCGGCCAGCACGCCCAAGGCGCCGTAAAGCGCATCGGTCACGCACTGCGACGTTTCCACGTTGCCCGCGACCACGGCGGCGGGGTATTGCGGGTTCAACAGGGACCCCTCGGGAATGACAATATTCAAAGGTTTCAGGCAGCCCCCGTTGAGCGGACTGTCGTCTTCGACCAGCGTCCTAAAGACGTAAAGAACGGCGGCCCTGCAGACGGCGGCCGGCGCGTTGAAGTTGTTTTTGGTCTGCTTCGAGGTGCCGGTGAAATCGATCTTGGCGCGCCGGGACTTGGCCTGGATGGAAATTTTCACCTTGATCCGGGCGCCGTTGTCCATGTCTGAGGTGAACGACCCGTTCTTGAGCACGTCAA
>JAESUA010000395.1 GCA_016763255.1 Magnetovibrio sp.
TGAGGCCCTTATGAGCGATATTTTAAAACCCGAAAACGAAACCCAGGTGCTCGAAGCCGTGCAGTGGGCTCTGTCGGGAAATGCCAAGACCCTGAATGTTGTTGGCCTTGGCACCAAGCGTGGCTTGGGCAATCTTGTGAGCGCCGATGTGACCTTGGATCTATCAGGGCATACGGGCATCACGCTGTATGAGCCTGAAGAATTGGTCATGAGTGCACGCGCGGGCACACATTGAGCGAGGTGCGCACGGCGTTGGATGAAGCCAATCAGATGTTGGCGTTCGAACCCTGGTCGCCGAAAAACCTATACGGCAATCCAGGCGGCAGTGTGGGCGGCATGTTCGCGTCCGCCATGACCGGGTCGCGGCGTCCGTTGGCGGGCTCGGCGCGCGATCACCTGCTGGGCTTTCATGCGGTCAGTGGGCGTGGCGAAAACTTCAAGTCCGGCGGGCGGGTGGTGAAAAATGTCACCGGGTTTGATCTTTGCAAATTGATGACTGGGGCCATGGGCACTTTGGGCGTGATGACGGATTTGACCTTTAAGGTTCTGCCCAAGCCCGAAAAGACCCGCACCATTTTGGTGTTTGGCGCCACCGATCCGGGCCAAGCTATGCGTGAGGCGCAAAACAGCCCTTATGAAGTCTCCGGCGTGGCCCATTTACCAAAAGCCATCGCCGCACGTTCGAACGTGTCTTATGTCAGTGCGGCGGGAACCGGTGTGACGGCCATCAGAGTCGAAGGCCCTGCGCCTTCTGTCGAGGTGCGCTGCACGGCACTGCGCGATTTGTTGTCGCCCCATGGTTCGGTCGAAGAATTGCACAGCACCAATTCGGCCAGCTTGTGGGATGAAATTCGCGATGTCAGCTACTTTGCAAAAGACCGCCAGATCTGGCGTTTGTCCGTGCCACCCAAGGAAGGCCCGGCCATTGCCGCAAAACTGCAAGGTGAGCACTATTTTGATTGGGCCGGTGGCCTGATTTGGTTGGCGCTCAGCCCCAAAGACGATGCCGATGTTGAACGTGTGCGCGGCGCGCTTTCCAGCGGTCACGCCACCTTGATGCGGGCGGCTAACGAAGTGCGGGCCAAAGTATCGGTGTTTCAGCCCCAAGACGATGGTGTTGCCGCCTTGATGAACCGTGTGCGTACAGGGTTTGATCCGCACTCCATTCTCAATCCCGGACGGATGTAGGCCAAGCACATGGAAACACGTTTTACCAACAAACAGCTTCACCAAGCCCCCATCAAGGTCGCCAATGACATCTTGCGCACCTG
The DNA here is from genome assembly GCA_016763255.1 of Magnetovibrio sp. Lineage (GTDB taxonomy): Bacteria > Pseudomonadota > Alphaproteobacteria > Rhodospirillales > Magnetovibrionaceae > Magnetovibrio. The sequence goes on from JAESUA010000395.1 coordinate 1,272, forward strand.
TGTGCACTGCGTGTTTTGCACTGCCACTTGCCCCACCTATGTGGTGTTGGGCGATGAGCTGGACAGTCCGCGTGGCCGCATCTATCAGATCAAAGATATGCTGGAGAGCGGCAAACCCGCCCCGGCCAATACGGTCAAACATGTGGATCGCTGCCTCAGCTGCCTGTCGTGTATGACCACTTGCCCGTCGGGGGTCGATTACATGCATCTGGTTGATCATGCCCGGGTCTACATCGAAGACACCCACAAACGACCGTTGCCCGACAGTGCCTTGCGCATTCTTTTGGCGATGGTGTTGCCGCGTCCAAAGCTGTTTCGCTTGTCCTTGATCGGGGCACGCTTGATGAAGCCGTTGCGTGCTGTGTTGCCGGGACGCTTGAAAAACATGATCGGTATTGCGCCGGACAGCTTACCCAAAGCCGATCCCATCGGCACCGTCAAAGCCCAAGGTGAAACCCGCATGCGGGTGGCCATCTTGCCAGGCTGTGCTCAACAGGTTTTGGCCCCGCGCATCAATCGCGCCGCTGCACGCCTGATGTCACGCCTGGGCTGTGAAGTGTTTGAGGCCGAAGGTGTCGGCTGTTGCGGGGCGTTGACCCACCATATGGGCAAAGAAGCCGCCGCCCTGGCTGCCGCACGGCAAAACATCGAAGCCTGGGAACGCGCCAATCCCGATTTGATCGCCATCACCGCATCGGGCTGTGGATCGACCGTCAAAGATTACGGTTTTATGTTGAAAGACGACCCTGCGTGGGCGGACCGCGCCGCGGCGATTTCGGCCAAGGCCCGTGATATTAGCGAAGTGATCGCCGAGTTGGGGCTTGAAGGGGTTGAAGAATTTGAAAAACCCCGGGTGGCTTATCATGCGCCGTGCTCCTTGCAACATGGGCAAAAGAACCTGGATGGTCCGGCGGACCTTTTGAAAACCGCTGGCTTTGCCGTTTCGACGCCTAAAAATGCGCATTTGTGCTGTGGCTCGGCGGGCACCTATAACATCATGCAGCCGGAAATGGCGGTGGAGTTGGGCGGGCGCAAGGCCAAAAGCCTGGACGTTCTGGATGCCGAGGTGATCGCCACCGGCAACATTGGCTGTTTGATTCAAATCGGTGAATACGCCGGGACGCCTGTGGTGCACAGCATCGAACTGTTGGATTGGGCCACCGGTGGTCCTTCTCCCCTGGCCCCCCTGGCTCCCCTGAAAAACTAAAGGACTTAACACTTATGACGAACGTCACGCGTTTGAACGCGGCCGACAACGTGGTTGTTGCCGCCGCCGATCTTTCCGCCGGTTGCGCCTTAGGTGGGGAAGGTGTTTCAGCCATTTCGGACATTCCCCGTGGGCACAAAATCGCAACCACGGCGATTGCCAAAGGCGATGCGGTGCGCAAGTACGACCAGATCATCGGTTTTGCCACCGCCGATATTGCGGCTGGCGATCATGTGCACAGCCATAATCTAGAATTCGGTGAATTTGCCCGTGACTATGCATTTGGTGAAGGCGCGCTTGAAACGGATTATGTGGCGAAAGCGGATCGCGCCACGTTTGAAGGCTATGTGCGTGAGGATGGAAAAGTTGGCACCCGCAACTATGTCGGCATTTTGGCCAGCGTGAACTGCTCGAGTTCGGTCGCGCAAATGATCGCCCAAGCGTTCAGCGCTGAGGTGATGGCTGAGTTCCCCAATGTCGATGGCGTGGTGGCCTTGCCCCATCAGACCGGTTGCTGCATCCCGCTGGATGGTGATACCCACACCAACCTTGAACGCACCCTGGTGGGCCATGCTAAGCACCCCAATTTTGCCGGTGTGCTGATTGTCGGCTTAGGCTGTGAAGTGGCGCAAATCGCCGAGATGCTGGAA
>JAESUA010000031.1 GCA_016763255.1 Magnetovibrio sp.
AAAACCAATTAGAACGAGGACGTATTGGATCCTCGTTGCCGTATTAATAATTGTAAGTGGAGCCGCCATCGACTTCGCCATCGCACAGTCGGGCTCGATTAGCCTCAACTCTGCGGCCTCCTTCCCAGTGGATATTTGACATGTCACAAATGATCAAAAGCCTTGTCGCGCTGCTGCTTGCCATCACAATCGTGCACTTGGCATACATTGGCTACATCCGCCCAGAGGCGGGCCTTGTCCTTGAGGCCGCCCAGCAAGCCGGACAGTCGGCACCGAGAAATCTGGTTATTATTTTAAAGGACTACGAGCAAGAAATTTGCCTGATCCTGATGGTCTTTGCGATGTACCTTATTGTTGGAAAAACAATTTCCATTATGAAAAACAGTTATCTCTTCAGGGTGGATTTTCTGGAAGGAGATTCCCATCGCCACGAAGACTTGAAATCGACATTGGCTTCGCTCAAGTCGTTGCCGGGTGCCACGAAGGAGACCCCTTTGGTGCGAACGTTAATGGCCAGTTTGAGGCGCTATTTGATTACCGATGACGTGCACAATACGTCTCAGGCGATTGAATCCAGTGTTGAGGCTTTGGCTGTTGAACAAGAAGCTGAAAATTCCATGATCCGCTATTTAATATGGGCCATTCCATCAATCGGCTTTATCGGAACAGTGCGCGGCATTGGCGAAGCGCTGGCCCTAGCTGACCAGGCATTGGCGGGTGACATCTCAGGCATGACCAATAGCCTTGGGGTTGCATTCAACTCAACCTTGGTGGCTTTGTTAATTAGTATAATTTTGATGTTTTTTCTTCACCAATTGCAAAGCCTGCAAGATAAACTTGTCGTCGACACTCAGGCGTATTGCGAAGACTATCTCCTTAACCGTATTAGCGAAGTAGGTCAGACCTGAAACCGAGGCGTAAAACTGAAGGATTCAACCTAGCCTTTTTGGACATCATGTCCTGTGGGCTGGGCGCTGTTATTTTGATCTTCATGCTGGTTAAAAATAACATCGATAACACGGTGATCGAGACAGAGCTTTTGAAAGCTGACATGGAACGCCTGCATTCCGAAGAACAAGAACTGCGCCGAGACCTCACCAATGTACAGGGACGTATCGGCACGACCGACAATGCCGTGCGTGTGGCTTCAGGAGTTATCGCCAGCCTGAAATCGTCAATTTCGGCACAGCACCAAGATATTGAACAAAGCAATAAACAGCTCGCGGCACTAAAAAAGGCAATTGAAAATACCGCCATTGCGCAAAAAGCGGACGTGATTGAAAATGAAGTTGTCGGTGAAGAAACGTATCTCATGGGCCTTAAGGTAGAGGGACGTAAAGTCGCGATCTTGTTGGATGCCAGCGCGTCCATGACGGATGAGGTTTTGATTGATGTCATCCGCCGCAAAAATAGGTCTGATCAAATCAAAAGAAAAGGCCCTAAGTGGCTGCGCACCGTGGAAATCGTGAAGTGGTTGTTGGCGCGCTTACCGAAAAATGCCGAGGTCACGGTGATCGCCTTCAATGCGAAAAGCACGGTTCTTGGCGGACCTGGTTGGAAGAGCGGCTCAGATGCCAAGGCGTTGTCGTCAATCATCAGAGATCTGAATATTTTGACGCCGAATGGGCCTACGAATTTACAACAGGGGCTGGACACGCTGGCCCCGCTAGGTGCCACAAACGTATATGTGATCACGGACGGTCTACCCACGGACGGCAATTCCAATTATCGCAGCCTCAATCCATTTTCCAGTTGCAGTTCATTGCTGAGCAAAGCGACCACCATTTCCGGGGAATGTCGGGTTAAGCTGTTTCGCCAAACCATCGCCGAGAGCGCGCCAAAAAATGGGGCGGTCGTAAACGTGGTTTTACTGCCCATTGAAGGGGACCCTGAGGCAGCACCGGAATACTGGAATTGGGCCGCTGTAACGGGTGGTTTGCTCATCAGCCCGGCTGCAAACTGGCCATGAAACGTAAAAAGCGCCAATTCGAAATCTTCAACCTCTCCTTCTTGGACGTCATTTCATGTGGCTTCGGTGCGGTTGTTTTGTTGGTGCTTATATCCAACTATTCAGAGTTCACGGCTTCCGCAGATGAAGACGAATCCTTGAAATTGCTCAACAATGTCTTGGATGCTGAACAGGTGGCCGATGACCTTCGCGGCCAATTGGAGAAAAGCATTTCGGCGCTCCAATCCAAAGAGACACTACTCGCTGCATTTCAAGATAGTGTTGATATGTTGCAGAAAAATCTCAGCATGACCGCATCCCAAAACAAGACCATGCAAGAGCAACGCGAGGGGTTGGAGTTGGTTAAAACCTCCCTTAAGAGGGCTTCTATTCGACCTCGCACCGCACAAAAACGTGACGATGAGGTTGGCGGAATTCCTGTCGATAGTGACTATGTCATCTTCATTATGGATACGTCTGGCAGTATGAAAGACATCTGGGACCGTGTGACCCAGGAATTTGTCAACGTCATGAACATCCATCCCAAAATTAAGGGTTTTCAGATCATCAACGACAACGGTACACATTTGATCTCGGCTTATCAGGGGCGCTGGATTCCAGACACCCCCAAACGGCGCCAAAGTGTTATCGATTTATTCAAGGGATGGAACAGCGCGTCAAATAGCAGCCCAGTAGAAGGTCTGGAGGCAGCGTTACGCCAATACGCAAAGCCAGGAAGGTCGCTGTCGATATATATATTTGGCGATGACTATTCCGGTGCGTCCTACGATCCGGTGATCAACATGTTGGTAAAATTAAACACCAACCGGGTCACTGGGAAACGTCTGGCCAAGGTGCATGGGGTTGGCTTTGTTTCAGGCTATACGACCAACCGCTTTTCCATTTTAATGCGCGAAGTGGCACGTCGAAACGAAGGCACATTTATTGCCCTTCCACGGTGATAGCTGGCATTAGGGGCTTGGCATTTTATTGGCGCAAGTCACCAAGATACTCAGATGCTGGATCGACTCCGGTGATGAGTAATTTGTCTCTTGCCCGGGTGCAAGCCACATAGAAAAGGTGACGCTCTGTCTCATAGACGTCGTTTAATTCAGATTCGTCTGCGATGGTTTCAATGCGCTCTTGCTGGGGAAGGATTTCGCCATCACACGCCATGACAATGACAGCTTTGAATTCTAGTCCCTTGGTGAGATGCATTGTTCCGATGGATATGCGGCCATTGCGGCCTTCTACTCGATCAGAAAGCTTCAGCGCAATTTGGCCAGCCTCCTTTACGACTGCCCGCGCCCGGGCAAGTTCGCTTTCACTTCGAACGAAAATTCCGATTTCATCTGGTGCCACGCCTTCTTCGAGGGCCTCAAATATCCAAAGCCCAACGGTTTGACATACATTCATTTCGTCAGGCGCGATTTTAACAGTTGGAGAGTGACGTGAGCCCCGTAAGGCGCTGACTAACGGGCGGTGCAAGCTTCATGGCGGAATTTCGACTTGGTATAAGACCGCCGTAGGGCAAGGTGCGTGCTTTGGCAGCATTGGTAAGGGGGCGGGGTGACAAGCGAAAAATGCCCTCACCCCCCCCATTAACGAAGGTACTTGCTCAAAGTCCTGACAAGGAATGATCACAAACAGTTTAAATTAGCTATATTTAGAACTTCAATACCTATGCGGGTTCATGTAACCTCCCTATCGCTTGTAAATAAACAATAAAACAAGCACAACTTATGGGAAAGGGGAAGGCTGGCAATGGATTGGTCTGAAACAGACGTAGAAACCAAGTTCGTTTTGCCTGCTTTGAAAAAGGCCGGGTGGGACATTAAAAGCCAAATCCGCCAGCAGCCTGCTTTAACTGATGGCCGCATCATTGTCCGTGGAAAAATGACGGCAAGGGGACCAAAAAAATACGCCGATATTGTTCTGTTTTATAAGCCCAATATCCCGCTCTCTGTAATTGAAGTTAAGAAGAAAAAATTTTATGTTGGCAAAGGCATGCAGCAAGCCTTGGGCTACCTTGAATGCCGTGAACTCCTTCAGTTGCCCTTTGCTTTTTCTACCAATGGCAAGGGCTTTCTGTTCCACGATAAAACCCTGGCGTCTGGCACGCTTGAAACCGAACTCCGAATGGACCAGTTCCCATCACCGGAAAAGCTTTGGGCCAACTACAAAGCATACAAGAATATAACGGATGCTACTTCCGCCATTGTAGCCCAAGATTACTTTGATGACGGTAACGGCAAGGCTCCACGGTATTATCAAACCCTGGCAATCAATAAGTCGGTCGAAGCCATAGCCAAAGTGCAAAATCGAATTCTGCTGGTGATGGCAACTGGTACCGGCAAGACCTACACGGCCTTTCAAATTATCTGGCGGTTATGGAAATCAAAGACCAAAAAACGCATCCTTTTCTTAGCCGATCGCAACATCTTGATAGACCAAACCAAGCAGCAAGATTTTTCCCCGTTCGGGGATAAGATGACGAAAATTCAAAAAAGGATGGTCGATAAATCCTATGAGATTTATCTGTCTCTCTATCAGGCTGTTACTGGCACCGAAGAAAGCCAAAACATATACAAGCAGTTTTCCCGGGATTTCTTCGATCTAATCATCATTGACGAGTGCCATAGAAGCAGTGCCAACGAGGCTTCAGCTTGGCATGACATCCTAAAATATTTTACCAATGCAACGCATATTGGCTTAACGGCGACTCCCAAAGAAACCGAGGATGTTTCAAACCTTCCCTACTTTGGTGATCCCATTTACACCTACTCCCTTAAAGAGGCAGGGCTGTTCAACGCTAGTTACTTGAAGCGATAGGCAAGCACCCTTTTGATGTCGAGTGCGTTGCACCACAGGGCGTCTGCGATGTTGCCTTCGTTGTTTGTGCGCATGATATTGAGGGCGAAGCTTCGGGCCCTGGCGAAGATGCCGGGGTTTGTTCGGATGCGGCTGGCGTCCTCACACATCGAG
>JAESUA010000396.1 GCA_016763255.1 Magnetovibrio sp.
AACTGGTCACAGCTGAATTTCCGATGTTGGCGTTGATCTTGGTGAGGAAGTTACGGCCGATGATCATCGGTTCGGCTTCCGGGTGGTTGATGTTGGAGGGCAATACCGCACGGCCGCGGGCAATTTCGGAACGCACAAACTCGGCGGTGACGTGATCGGGCAGCTCTGCGCCAAAATCTTCACCGTCGCGTGGCTTGTCGAGGGCAACTTTGCGGCCTTCGTTTTCACGGATTGCGACGTATTCCATTTCTGAGGTGACGATGCCGCGCTTGGCATAGGCCAGTTGGGACACCGCTTGGCCTGATTTGGCGCGCAGCGGGCGGTGGTTGACGGCGGGGCATTCGGGAACGGTGGCTTTTTTGCCGTTGTCTTCGGGTTTGACGTGGCGTCCGTCATAGGCTTCGACGTCACCGCGCACGGTTATCCATTCGGCGCGTAATTTATCGAGGCCTTTTTCGATGTCGATTTTGATCGAGCTATCGGTGTAGGGGCCGGATGGATCATAGACCACCACCGGCTCTTCGCCACAGCTGGGTTCCAACGGGATGCGGCGCATGGCGACGCGTATGCCGTTCGGCCCGTCGACATAGTGCTTCTCAGAACCTTGAATAGGCCCGGTGGTGATGTTGATAGAACTGGTATCGATCTTTTTATCGGTATTTGGGGCGTCCATGTCGGCTCTCTCCGCTTAAGTTTCGCGATGCCGGAACAAGACGTGGTGCTTTGAAGGCCGCGTCCGTCCCTACGCCGGCATCACCCGGATCAGGTTCAAAGGGTTCTTCTCAGGCCATTCACGGATGGGCCGCCCCTCGGATTTGGATGAATCTGGAGAACCTCAGCGCAAAGGTCAAGCATTGCGTTTGCGTAGTCCAAAAAAAGCCAGTCCGGATGGACTGGCTTTGTGAGTGAGAAGGGTGACGATATTTAGGGGCAGGGCACTTCAACCGTGCTTCCGTTGGGGCTTGCGCCACAAACAAACAGGGCATCTCCCCCATTGTTCAGGCTCACCAAATCTAGGTAGTTGGTTGAGTCTTCATCATTGCCGCTCTGGGGTGGTTGGGAAAATTGTGTGTATACGGTGTCTACAAAATCATCCACTTCGCCTTGGTCGAATGGATCAACGCGCGCCTGGCAGACCTGGTTATAAGTGTTTTGACTTTGGGGATATGCGCCGGCCCATTTTTGCGTGATGTTGTCGATGATGGTAGCGTAGAGATTTGCGTCAGATTGCGTCACATTGATCAGATATTCGGCATTGGCCAGTGTGGGATCGCCATACCCGACCAGCGCGCAAGCCGACACCCCGCCATACAACGTGTTGATGTTGCCGCCATATTGATCATTTAGGGCTTTGAGCAAACTATTTGGTCCATTTGCAGCGGAGCACACGGCAAAAAAGACTTCATCCGGTAGGTTGTTGTGCGCAGCCTCAAAATTGTCGGAAAATTCGGCAAAGGTAAAGCCACCAACGAAATCATCCCCGCCATGTCCGGCAACATAGACCGTATCGTAATTGTTAAATGCCCCTGCATTGGCCGTAACTGCGGATATGGTGCCATCAGCTTGCATATAAAATAGGGCCTCAGATTGGTTTTTGGCTGTGGCCCATTCATGGTCAAAAACCGCCGAGGGATCATCGCATAAATCAGGCATGACCAGTGTTGCCGAGGCGGCGAAGGCCATCGGCGCATTGAGGGTAGCCGCCGATAAAGCGAGCGCTCCAAGTAGGGATCTTACGTGGGTTGAGGTTCTCATTCGCATTCACTCCTTCATGTTCGGGTTCATCTTTAGACTGACGTGCACACCATCAAGTTGTGAGAAGGCAGTTTTTCAAATGTTCTGGAATGCGAACAGAAAAATGGCCGGGCCCCCAAGGGAATCCGGCCAGAGTTTCGGCCCGTAGCGTTCATCGTTAAGGGGAGCGGGGGCTGCGCGTCGCGGCGGTTAGGTGTTCGAGACGGCCTTTTAAGTCGCGCCAATCCTCATGACCAAAGCTTGCCAGCAGGCTTTCTTGGGCGCGCGACCAAGCGGGTAGGGCATCGTTTAAGGCCTCAAGGCCGGGGTCGGTGATCATAACCTCACGGGTGCGGCTGTCTTGACCGGGTACGATATCGACCAACGCTTTGGTCTGTAGCGGACGCACGTTACGGGTCAAGGTGGTGCGGTCCATAAACAACATCTCGGCCAATTTGCCCATGGGCAGGGGCCCGGTCTGCGGCCCGGTTTGGGCCAGCAACGCCAAAATCGAAAACTGCGTTTCCGTCAACCCGGTCTCGCTCATGAACCCGGCAAAATGCTGAGTAACGGCGCGAGCGGCTTTGCGGACATTAAAACACGCACAGGCTGAAGTCTGGACAAGGCCGCGTGAGGAAGCCAATGCTGTGCTTGGCAATGCTTTGTCCTGGGGCATGTCTGAGCCAATTTCTGATTGTGTATTAGCTTTATGTGTATGCTCACCTTAATCAGACGAAGATAAAGCCGCTTGAATCGGGCTTTAAAATTATAGGGGTTTAAATGACAGGGGGAGGCACAGGGCCTCCCCCAAATAGGTCGTTATGGGCACGCCACAACGCCTGTCCCATACGGATTTTTGCCGCAGACCGACAAAGGGTCGCCGCCTTCACTATTTTTGATGAGGTCGAGGTAGCTGTTTGATTGAGCGCCTTCGCCAGTTGTGGAGAAAGAAAAATTAAGTAAAACAGTTTCAACAAATCCATCAACGTCATCCTTTACAAAAGGAAAAGTACGTTTATTACAGCTCTGTTGGTAGTTTTGGTGGGAACTTGGATAATTATTGTTCCATCTGGCCGTCAAATTTTGATTGATTGAATTGAAAACCGGCTCACTAACTGGTTTCGTGTTAATTTTATATTCAGCATTTTTTAAGGTGGGGTCGCCATGATACGTGAGTGCGCACCCCGTTACGCCGCCACTTAGCTTGTTAATATTGTTTCCATATTTACTATTGATTTGTTTCAGTAAACTGTCCGGTTCTGCCGCCGATTTGCAGACGGCAAAAAATATCTCGGTGGGTGTGCTGGGATGTTCAAGTTTAAAATTATCCATAAACTCATCGTATTTCATCCCGCTGAGTGAATCGCCTCCACCATGCGCCGCGACATAAATTGATTTATAACTGTCAAATGAAGCAGCGTTATCTGTAACAGCGAAAATTTTGCCCAGAATATCCATAAAAAACAGCGCCTCAGAACTATGCTTGTCCTTTGACCATTCGTAATCGAAGGCTGCCGACGGATCATCGCACAGGTCGGTCATGACCAGAGTCGCTGTTTGGGCCGCCCCCGAAGAAGGGATGCCCAGGGAAAACGCGGCGATGACTACTGCGCTCAATGCTGTTTTGATGTCTTTAGGGGCCGATAATAGTGTGTAACGCATACTCTTTCTCTCTCTCCTAAGTTGTCTCATGGTTAGATGACGTTTAGGAGAGGTTTTTGTGAGGAAATAACGCGTGTTGGTTTAGCCCTTACGCTCCAGCACAGCGACGAAGAACCCATCGGTGCCGTGGCTGTGTGGAGTGAGGCGCAGGTAGGGGCTTTCACCCATATCCGGGCAGTCGATGTTTTTGAGGGTTTGCGCCCACACGTCTGCGATCGGCAGCAGCTGAAAATCGGCATGGTCTTTGAGGAACGCTTCGACGCGTTGTTCGTTTTCTTCGGCCAACAGTGAACAGGTGGCATAAATCAAGCGCCCAGCCGGAACGCCGGGCGCGGCCGGTTTGGTCAGCGCGGCGGCTTTGTTGAGTACGTCATCTTGCATGCCCATCAATTCTTCAAGGCGTTCGGGGGTTAGCCGCTTTTTTTGTTCCGGGTGACGTCGCCAGGTGCCCGAACCCGAGCACGGTGCATCGACCAGCACGCGGTCAAACGCATCGGCGTTATCGGTTGCCCAATTTTCATCAGAGCCCAGCACGTGACGTTCGATTTTCTCAGACAGCTTGGCGCGGCTGAGACGTTTGTCCATGCGGTCGAGACGCTTGGCTTCGATGTCGGTGGCCACCAGCTTGCCTTTGGACTCGCCATCGGTCAGCCCCATGCGATCGGCGATGGCCAGGGTTTTGCCGCCCGCACCGGCGCAATAATCGAGCACCTGCATGTGGGCTTTCGCGCCCACCAGCAGGCTGAGGATTTGCGAGCCCTCGTCTTGGACTTCGACAAAACCCTTGCGAAACGCCTGGGTGCGGCCGATGTCGGTGTGCGCTTCGAGCCGCAAGCCCATCGGTGAGATGGCGGTGGGATAGGTCTTGATGCCACCCTTGGCGATGGTTTTTTGCGCCTGATCGCGCGGCACCCGGCCCAACGCCACGCGCAAATCCATCGGTGCGGGGGTGTTGAGGGTCATCATTTCGGCCATGAAGGTTCCGGCGTAAACCGTCTTGAGCTTGTCGGACAGCCATTCGGGCAACTCGACCTGAACGTGGCCGGGCATGGCTGTATCGTCAAGTTGCTTGTCGCCTAAGGCATCGGCCAACAGCTGCTCGCCGTCTTCCAAGGGCTTGGGGCCGTGGGTGGAGCCGTCAAAGTTTTGCGCCGCATCGCCCCCTTCGAGCACGATCGCCGCCAGCACCCGTGCGCGCGCGGTCTTGGGAACGTTACCCAGATGCCAGTCGAGTCGATTGATCGAGCGCAGCACACCATAAACCCGTTCGCGAATGGCGCGGCGGTCTTTGGATCCGACAAAACGTCGGGCCTGAAACCAAGCCCTAACGATGTCGTCTGCCGGGCGGCGTTCGTCGGTGATCTTGCCCAAAAGGTAAATGGCGGCTTCGGTACGAGCGGCAGGTAACATAGTTTTTTTCCTCGCCCCTTAAGCGCCGGGCGTTCGCTCCGCTCTGTAGGCTTACGCGCATTCGCGCGGCGCGTAAATGCGCTTGCCTTGCCTGCAAAGGCAGGCTGCGGACTGGTGGCTTACGTTAGATCGGAGAGCTTATCAGCTCTCCGCACGATAATTAGGTGCTTCACGTGTAATGGTCACATCGTGCACATG
>JAESUA010000397.1 GCA_016763255.1 Magnetovibrio sp.
CGAATATTCGGCGCTGGCGGCCGCGGGCACGCTGTCCATCGGTGATACGGCCAAACTCCTCAGGATCCGTGGTTCGGCCATGCAGGCCGCGGTGCCGGTGGGCGCGGGCGCGATGGCCGCATTGTTGGGCTTGGATTGGGACACCGCCGCCGCCTGCGCTGCACAAGCACAAAGCGATGTGGGTGGTGATGAGATCTGCACCCCGGCCAATGACAACGCTGATGGTCAGGTGGTGATTTCGGGATCCAAGGCTGCGGTTGAACGCGCTGCTGTAATTGCCAAGGAAAAAGGTGCCAAGCGCGCCATCATGTTGCCGGTCTCAGCCCCTTTTCATTGCGCCTTGATGCAGCCCGCCGCCGACGCCATGGCCGACGCCTTGGCCGCGGCAACCCTGAAGGCACCAGTGGTGCCGTTGATCGCCAATGTCAGCGCCGCGCCGACGTCTGATCCGGATGAAATCCGCAAGATGCTGATCGAACAGGTCACCGGCACCGTGCGCTGGCGTGAAAGCATCTTAAAAATGGCCGAGTTGGGTGTCGATCAATTGGTCGAAATCGGCGCGGGCAGGGTTCTGTCTGGGCTGGTGCGGCGTAATAAAGACATCGATGGCTCCAATATCGCGGGCCCCGATGATATTGAGGCTTTCCTCGCCTCTCTGTAATCGGCACAATTCAATTCAACACCTAGATTCGTTTTAGTGGGAAAATTTCATGTTTGATTTGAGCGGCAAAAAAGCCCTGGTCACCGGCGCATCCGGCGGCATCGGTGGTGCCATTGCAAAGGCTTTGTATGAAGCCGGTGCCGATGTGGCCCTATCGGGCACGCGCGAAGATGCGTTGAAGGTGTTGGCGGCCCAATTGGGCGAACGCGCCCACGTCACACCCGCCCGCCTGGGCGAAGACGGCGCCGCCGCACAACTGATCTTGGACGCCACCGCCGCCATGGGCGGGGTGGATATCCTGGTCAACAACGCCGGTCTGACGCGCGATACCTTGGCCATGCGAATGAAGGACGAAGACTGGGATTTGGTGTTGAACGTCAACCTTAAGTCCGCGTTCCAGCTTTCACGGGCGTGCTTGAAAGGCATGATGAAGGCGCGCAACGGGCGGATCATTTCCATCACCTCTATTGTTGGCACGACCGGCAATGCGGGCCAGGCCAACTATGCCGCCAGCAAGGCTGGCTTGATTGGCATGTCCAAATCTTTGGCCCAAGAAATCGCCACCCGTGGCATAACGGTCAACTGTGTGGCCCCCGGATTTATCGCCACGCCGATGACGCAAGCGCTGAATGAAAAACAAAAAGAGGCCATCTTGGGCAACATTCCCAAGGGTGCCATGGGAACACCAGAAGACATCGCTTCTGCGGTGCTTTACCTTGCCAGCACAGAGGCCAATTACGTCACCGGCCAGACCCTGCACGTCAATGGCGGCATGGCAATGATTTGATGCGGTTTGCGAGATGCTGGGAAAGTCTTAGAAACTTAGGCTTTTCGGGTACTGGCAATGCCAGTTAAAGTATGTTACGAAACGGTGCTTTCTCCTAGAGGAAGCCCCTAGTTTATGAGCCCATGTTGCGCAGAAGGCCGTTTGTATCCTGAGTGAGCAGGCGGATGGTGCGGCAAGGATTCTTTTTTATCTATAACGACTTATTCGAGGATTTCAGACATGAGTGATGTCGCAGAGCGCGTTAAGAAAATCGTCATCGAGCACCTTGGTGTGGACGAATCCAAAGTTGCAGAAAATGCCAGCTTTATCGATGATCTTGGCGCAGACAGCCTGGACACTGTTGAACTCGTGATGGCGTTTGAGGAAGAGTTCGGTTGCGAAATCCCTGATGATGCAGCCGAAAAAATTCTCACCATCCAGAATGCTATTGAATACATCTCCGCGAATACTTAAATTCGCGTGCGGATCAGGGGCGGGGGATTTCTGGACTAAAAAGTCTAGTACAGTCCGCCGCCTTTTCCGCATTAGGATGTAATCTGTGGTCGGTTTGCGTCTTGCACAAACTTGACACCCGAAACTTAATACGAGGGTCAACATGCGTCGTGTAGTGGTCACCGGAATGGGTATGGTTTCGCCGTTGGCAGACGGCGTCGAAGCCAGTTGGAATAAGCTTATCAACGCTGAATCCGGCCTCAATGCTATTGAGAGCTTCGATGTTTCAGATTTGCCTGCGAAAATTGCTGGGCAGGTTCCTTTGGGCGACGGTGCGGGCGAATTTAACGCCGACACCTACATCACGCCCAAGGAACGCCGCCGCCTGGACGATTTTATCGTTTACGGCATGGCCGCAGCCCAGCAGGCTGTGGAAGACAGCGGCTGGAAACCCGAAGCCGAAGAAGATCAGTTTCGCACCGGGGTGATGATCGGTTCGGGCATCGGCGGATTGCCGGTGATCGCCAAAGGGTCGTTAACCGTGGATGGCGAAGGTGGTGGCGGCGTTCGGCGTCTCAGCCCGTTCTTCATTCCCGCCAGCTTGATCAACCTTGTATCTGGTCATGTGTCGATCAAATATGGCTTTAAGGGCCCCAACCACGCGGTTGTGACGGCATGTTCGACCGGTGCACACGCCATCGGCGATGCCGCCCGTCTGATCATGTGGGAGGACGCCGATGTGATGGTCGCAGGTGGCGCAGAAGCCGCATGCTGCCGTGTTGGCATGGCTGGATTTTCCCAAGCCAAGGCTTTGAGCACCAGTTACAACGATGACCCCACCGCCGGTTCGCGTCCCTGGGACAAAGACCGTGATGGCTTCGTCATGGGCGAAGGCGCAGGTGTTGTGGTTCTGGAAGAGTTGGAACACGCCAAAGCCCGCGGTGCGAAGATTTACGCCGAAGTGGTGGGGTATGGTTTGACCGGTGATGCTTATCACATCACCGCACCAGCACCCGACGGTAATGGTGCATTTCGCTGCATGAAAGCGGCCATGAAACGTGCTCAATTGAACCCAGAAGACATCGATTACGTCAACGCTCATGGCACATCGACCATGGCCGATGTGATTGAATTGGGTGCTGTAAAACGCGCCTTCGGCAATGCGGTCAACGACATTTCCATGTCATCGACCAAATCGGCGATCGGCCACCTTTTGGGGGCCGCCGGCGCGGTGGAAACGATCTTCTCGATCTTGGCGGTTCAAAACGGCGTGGTTCCGCCGACGTTGAACCTCGACAATCCGGACGAAGGCTGCGACATCGATCTGGTGCCGCATCAAGCCAAGGAGCGCAAGGTGCGCGCCGCATTGTCCAACTCGTTTGGCTTTGGTGGCACCAACGCGTCGCTGATCGTTAAGTCATTCGACTAATTTTTGGCTGGAGGGCTGCTCCATTGAAGCGCGTCCTTTGGTCTTTGATATTAATCACCCTCGTCGGCCTTATGGCTGGCGGGGGTGGTTTTTTCTATGTTAGGGGGCAAGCCCTTGCCCCGGGCTTAAATAGCCAGCCGGTGCGCATGGTGATCGAACCGGGGCTAGGTGTCAGCGCCATTGCCACGCGTCTAAAGGCGTTTGGCATCTCAGCCAACCCGCTGATTTTTCGCATCTGGGCGCGCTACACCAAGGCACACACGCAGTTGCGTGCCGGTGAATACGATCTGCCCGCCCACGCCAGTGTGATCCAGGTTTTGGGGATTCTTAAAAGCGGCAAGACCGTGGTGCATAAGCTGACCTTGGCCGAAGGCCTGTCGGTGACCGAGGCGCTGCTGGTGATTCAAGACGCCAAAGGCCTTAGCGGTGATCTTACGGACATTCCCGATGAAGGTTGGTTGCTGCCGGAAACCTATCATTATTCGCGGGGTGACAGCCGTAATGCGCTGATCGGGCGTATGGCCGATGACATGGGCGACGTGCTGTCAAAATTGTGGGCCGAACGCCGCAACGGGTTCATCCTCAAATCACCCAAAGATGTTTTGATTCTGGCGTCAATCGTCGAAAAAGAAACCGGGATTGCCCACGAACGGGCCAAGATCGCAGCGGTGTTTCTGAACCGCTTGAAACGTGGCATGCGGTTGCAATCGGATCCCACCGTGGTGTACGCGCTGACCGACGGTTCCGGGGCCCTGGGCCGAGCCTTGACCCGTAATGATTTGAAAATCGACAGCCCTTTCAACACCTATCGCATCAAAGGCTTGCCACCCACGCCCATCGCCAATCCGGGGCGTGCGGCAATCGCTGCGGTGATCCATCCGGAGAGGACCACGGCGCTCTATTTTGTCGCCGATGGCAGCGGTGGGCATGTGTTTGCCAACACCTTAAAAGCGCACAATAAAAACGTTCGTCGCTGGCGCAAAATCAAGCGATCCCGTAAGAACGATTAACTCTGTTAGCCCTTTTTGGGCATGCGCGTCAGCAAGGCCACGCGCCAGCTTGGCGGCAAGACACTGATCAGCCACACGATGGCGGCCAGTCGCCACGGGAAATAAATGCTGATCCGGCCCTTGGCCAGGCCGCGCCGAATGATGCGTGCGGCTTTTGGCGCGTCCATGAACATCGGCATGGGAAAGTCATTTTGATCGGTGATGCGGCTTTTGACGAACCCCGGACAGATGGTGGTGACGGTGATGCCGTCTTCACGCAACGAACCATTGAGCGCTTCGCCATAGGCTTTCACCGCCGCCTTAGACGCCGAATAGGCCGGTGCGCCGGGCTGCGGCGTCATGCCCGCCATGGAACTGACCATGGCAATATGACCGCATTTGCGGCTTTTCATGGCGGTGATGGCGGGCCAAATGGTGTTGATCACACCGGTGAAATTGACATCAAAAATTGCCCGCGCCTGGGCTTCGTCTTCACCACTGCCGCCACTGCCACCGGAAATGCCCGCGTTTGCGATGAGCAGATCCAGGGGCTGGGTTTGCTCGGTTTGTTGGATGAGTTCAGCCATGGCGGATTGATCGGTGACATCGATTTTGGCCGCGTTCACCGTCGCGCCAAGATCGCTGCAACGCGTGACCACTTCATTAAGGCGGGCTTCGTTGCGCCCGGTGAGTACCAGATGCACACCAGGGGCGGCGTATTCCAGGGCCAGGGCTTCGCCGATGCCGCTGCTGGCACC
>JAESUA010000398.1 GCA_016763255.1 Magnetovibrio sp.
GCCGTCACCAGCGGCACCGTGATGGTCGAGGTGGTCACCCCGCCGCTGTCATAGGCGATCCCGACGATTTCCGGCGGGGCAAAAAACGTCAACACCACCACCCCTAAATAGCCGACGATAATCACCCATTGGATCGGCCAGCCCTTGATGATGCGCACCACACCGATGACGATGGCAAAACCCACCGACAGCGCCACGGTCATGCGCAAACCATAGGCATAACTGTCCATGGCGGCGGCATTTTTGGCGATCAAGCCACCTTCGGCCACGGTTTTTGCGGCTTCCGCGGCAACCGCGATCAATGCCGGTTCAGCCACCGTGGTGCCAAAGCCAAGGGCGAAGGCAAAGCCCAACAGCCACACCACGCTGCCTTTTTTGGCAAACGCCTGGGCCATCGATTCGCCCAACGGGAACAAACCCATTTCCAGGCCACGGACAAAAAATGCCAAGCCAAAAACCACCAATACGGTGCCAATCAGAATATCACCCAAATTGGGGAACGGCTGGCGAATCACGACGATTTGAAAAAAAGCGATCACCACGACGATGGGCAGCAGATCACGCGCAGCTTCCATCAAAAGCCGCGCCAAAACCTTGGCAATTTTTAGAAAGTCACCCACTTCGACCCCTGTTCCCCCTGAACCCCATGGTGTGGGTCAAGATGTACGTTACCCTAAAGATCGAGCCTTCAAAAGGTGTAGAAAGTCAGCAAAACGGCACCAACTATAGCCAATGCGACGCTGACAACAAACATCACCTCAAAGGCCGGGGCTTGCACCGCTTTAGCCTGGGGCTTTTTGCGTGCTGCATGGAGAGCCGCTCGTTGGCGCATTGTGGCGTGATAAGCGTTTTGCATGGTCGTTCTCCACTATCCGTGAGCATCCCCGTGAGGTGCCACCTAAAATATGCAACCTAATATAGGCTCCCTTATACGTACCAGGGGGCCTTTGCACGAGCGAAATTATCACTTGCCCATGCCGTGCCTTGATCCAACTATAATTTTGCCACAAAGCAAACGTCAATTGGTAATCAGCATCGTTCACATATTTTTTTAGCGATTGTGGGGTGCTTTGAGGTTAAAATCTCTTCGAAACAACATTTTGGAACCGCCATGTCCCAAATCATCGCCCTGGTCGATGACGACCGCAATATCCTCACCTCCGTCTCCATGACCCTGGAGGCCGAAGGCTTCGAGGTGCACACCTACAATGACGGCCAAGAAGCGCTGCGCGAAATGTCGCGCAACCCGCCCGATCTGGCAGTGTTGGACATCAAGATGCCGCGTATGGACGGCATGGAATTGTTGGGCGAGTTGAAAAAGCGCAATGATTTGCCGGTGATTTTTTTGACCTCCAAAGACGATGAGCTGGACGAGGCCATGGGTCTGCGCATGGGCGCCGACGACTACATCAAAAAACCCTTTTCCCAGCGCTTGTTGATCGAACGCATCCGCGCCGTGCTGCGCCGCCGCGAACCACCCAGTGCCTCGGCAGAGGTCATCCAGCGGGGCGAATTGACCTTGGACAGCACCCGTCATTTGTGTGTGTGGAAAAATAAGCCGGTTAATCTTACCGTCACCGAATTTTTGCTGCTGCAAGCTTTGGCGCGCACCCCCGGTCACGTCAAAAGCCGCGACCAGCTGATCGATGCGGCTTATGGCGAGCATATTTACGTCGATGATCGCACCATCGACAGCCACATCAAACGCCTGCGCCGCAAGTTTCGCGAAGTGGATGATGAATTTGGTGCCATCGAAACACTCTACGGTGTCGGCTATCGTTATTCGGATGAGTGATCAAATCTATCTTTTATGACGCACGTATCCACCCCGCCGCCCCCCACGCCACCGAGCGCCGCCGAAGCCCGGCGTTTTTCGCCGCTGACACGGCGCATCCTGGCGGTCAATTTGTTGGCCCCCGCTTTGTTGGTGACGGGGTTGTTTTATCTTGGTGAATATCGCCGCAACCTGATCTCCACCGAACTCTCGGCCCTGCGCACCCATGCGGAAATATTCGCCGTGGCGCTGGGCGAAAGTGCGGTATCGGACATCGGCCAGCAGTTGTTGCCGGATCTGGCCAGCCAAATCGTGCGGCGCTTGGCCTTCACCGCCGAAACCCGCGCCCGGCTGTTTTCCTCTGACGGTGATTTGGTCGCCGATTCGCGGGTCTTGTTGGTGCCGGGTGGCCAAGTGCAGGCCCAAGCCCTGCCGCCACCAATCAGCTCCGAAGAAAAAGAAAGCTCGCTGAACAAAGTTTTTCGCATCCTCGATACCGTCTACATGTGGCTGCCGGGGGTGGTCGAGTTTCCGCCCTATCATGAAAAAGTCGAGCAGCACGCCAAGGATTACCGCGAGGCCATGGGCGCGTTGGATGGGGAAACCTGGGTGGCGCGCCGCTCCATGCCCGATGGCTCGTTGATCCTGTCGGTGGCCATGCCGGTGACGCGTTATAAGCAAACCCTGGGCGTGTTGATGCTGTCCAAATCATCCGAAGATATCGACGAAGCGCTGTTCGAGGTGCGGCTCGATATTCTCAAGGTGTTCATCGCCACCTTGGTGATCACCGTGTTGGTGTCGTTTTATTTGGCCGGCACCATCGCCCGACCGATCCGCATTTTGGCGCGCGCCGCCGATCGTGTGCGCAAGGGCAACCACCGCCAACACACCATCCCCGGATTGCGCGGGCGCAATGACGAAATCGGCGATTTGGCACTGGCGCTCAACGACATGACCGAAGCGTTGTGGGCGCGCATGGACGCCATCGAAGCGTTTGCCGCCGACGTCTCACACGAAATCAAAAATCCGCTGACCAGCCTCAAAAGTGCGGTGGAAACGGCGGCCCGGATCAAAGACCCGGTCAAACATCGCAAGCTGATGGACGTGATCCAAGACGATGTCGAGCGCCTGGACCGCTTGATCAGCGATATTTCGGATGCCTCGCGGCTGGATGCGGAATTGTCACGCGCCGAAACCGCGTCGGTGGACATCGCCAAAATGCTCGCCACCTTGGCCGACATTCATTGCCATACCGCCAAAGATGGCGCACCTGAGCTGATCTGCGACGCGCAAGACGGGCTGTTGGTCAACGCCATGGAAGATCGCTTGGTACAGGTGTTTCGCAACCTGATCTCCAACGCCATCTCGTTCAGCCCCACGCACCAAGGCGCTGCCATTTACCTCAGCGCCCATCGTGATGGTCAATTCATCACCGCCACGGTGCGTGACCAGGGCCCCGGCATTCCGGCCGGCAAAGAGCTCGATATCTTCAACCGATTTTATACCGAACGCCCGGAATCCGAAGAATTTGGCCGCCATTCCGGCCTCGGCCTGTCGATCTCGAAACAAATCATCGAAGCCCACGGCGGTACCCTCACCGCGCAAACCCTGCATGATGCAGACGGCAAGGCGCAAGGCGCATGCTTTACCGTTTGCCTGCAGATCGCCTAAAGACGTTGACTCAAACGTCAGCTCGTTTCACGCTCATCGGATGGAACGCATTCACGCCACGTGTGTCGTCATCAAAGGTATGGGCATTTTGTTGCGCGGCCAGCCAGGCTGCGGCAAATCCGACCTTGCGTTGCGCCTGATCGACGAAGGTGCCGGACTGGTGGCCGACGATTACACCGAGTTGAGCATCAAGAATGACCATCTTTGCGCCTGTGCGCCACTGGCCATCCAGGGGTTATTGGAGGTGCGCGGCGTGGGCATCGTACGCATCGGCTGCATTCCCCGGGTTCCGGTGGTGGCAATCTTCGATCTGGTTACGCTGGCCCAAATTGAACGCCTGCCCGAGCCGCAAAAAGAATGTTTTGAAGGCGTGGACATTGCGCGCTATTGCCTGCATGGTTTCGATGCCTCGGCCACTACTAAGGTGCGTCTGGCGCTCAAAGCCCAGGCTGAAAATTTATTTCATTGCCCTTAAAGCGTCAATTTTGATGGATCGCCCGACCTTCATGACCAACCCCACCTCATCGCGTCCCCCATCACGCCCCCCATCACGCCCCAGGGCCTCGCCCCAGGCCTCGCCCCAGCAGACGTCACGCCAAGTCGTTCTCGTCACCGGTATGTCGGGGGCCGGAAAAACCACCGTACTCAAGGCGTTTGAGGATTTGGGCTTTGAGGCGCTGGACAATGTTCCGCTGTTTTTACTGCCCAACGTGGTCGCCCCCACCCAAGGCGAGCCCCGGCCCATTGCCATCGGCGTGGACATTCGCACCCGTGATTTTGCGACTCAAACCTTTATTGATCAGCTCAAGGGCTTGCGGGCACAATCCGATGTCGGGGTCCGGGTGCTGTTCGTCAATTGTGACGATGAAGAATTGCTGCGCCGCTACACTGAAACCCGCCATCGCCATCCGCTGGCCCACGACCGTCCGGTGTTGGATGGCGTGCGCATCGAACGCAAGCTGGTCTCACCGCTTTTGGATGTTGCCGATGTCCAGTTGGATACCACCGGGCAAACCCCTTACGACGTCAAAAGTTTCCTCAATCACACCTTTGGCGAAATTGGCCGTAGCCAAGCCATGGCGGTGTTTGTGACCTCCTTTTCGTTTCGCAAAGGCATACCGCGAGATGCCGATTTTGTGTTCGATGTTCGCTTTTTGCGAAATCCCCATTATGATCCGGATCTTAATGACCTCACCGGGACCAACGTGAAGGTCCAGGCATACATCGAAGAAGATAATGAATTTGTAGATTTTTTCGCCAACCTGACGAACCTTTTGGGCCCCATGGTCCAGCGCTTCGCCGCAGAAGGTAAGTCGTACCTCACCATCGCGGTGGGCTGCACGGGTGGCAAACACCGCTCCGTCTTCATCGCCGAAAAATTGGCGGTGTGGCTGGAAAAACGAGACACACACATCCGGCTCGCGCACCGCGATATGCCTACATCGGGGCAGGCTTGCAGCTTGGAACAAGAGAAACAAAACGGGAAAACGTCATGATCGGTATTGTGCTCGTGACCCATGGTCGCCTCGCCGAAGAACTGGTTGCCGCAATGGAACACGTGGTTGGACCGCAAGATGCGGTCGCCACCATTTGCATCGGCCCCGACGACGACATGGAAGAACGCCGCCAACAAATTTTGGACTCCATCGCCAAAGTCGACGACGACAGCGGGGTCATTTTACTCACCGATATGTTTGGTGGCACGCCGTCCAACCTCGCCATTTCGGTGATCGAGAAGGCCAACGTCGAAGTCATCGCCGGTGTGAACCTACCGATGCTCATCAAATTGGCCAGCGTGCGCGGTGAGGGCGTCCTCAAAGAGGTCGCGACCCAAGCCCAAGATGCCGGACGAAAATACATTAACATCGCGTCGGACTTGCTCGCCCCCGACAGCAAATAAGGTCAGCAATAAATACGGATCATAACCTGATGGCTCAACAAACAATGGCTCAAGACTTGGACCAGACCGTGACCTCCACGCCCATTGAATCGACCCTGACCATTCGCAATCAACGTGGTCTACACGCCCGCGCTGCGGCCAAATTTGTCAAGTTGGTCGGCGAGTTCGATGCCGATATCACCGTGGCCAAAGATGGCCAATCGGTATCAGGTGGCTCCATCATGGGGCTGATGATGCTGGCGGCGGGCATTGGCTCCAATATTTCTGTGACCGCTGATGGTGCAGAATGCAAAGCCGCCATGGCCGCCATCGCCGCGCTGATCGACAATAAATTCGGCGAAGAGTGCTAAGGGAGCCCCGCCCTCATGACCCCAGCTTCCAAAGAAATGATCATCAGAGGTCTCGGCGTTTCGCCGGGCATCGCCATCGGCGAGGTCCACGTGCGCGAATCGGGCTCCATCGCGGTGCCCGAATACGCCCTCAAGGGTGCCCAAGTCGCTAAAGAAACCCATCGCTTGGATCAGGCGTTGAAAACCGCCCAGCGCCAAATCGCTCTGTTGAAGGTCAAAGCCGCCACAATGCCCTCTTCGGCGGCCGAAGAAATGGGCTTTTTGCTCGAAGCATATGAGCAAATGCTCAATGATTCACGCCTCGTGCGCGGCGCTTTTCGACGCATCGTTGATGATAAAATCAACGCCGAAGCCGCCGTTCAGGCCGAAACCAACGAAATCACTGCCGGGTTTGCGGCACTCGATGACAGCTACATCGCGGCGCGCATAGACGACATCCGCGAAGTTGCCAACCGCCTCATTCGCTCCCTCACCAAATCCCATGTCAAACCGTTGAACACGGTGCCCAAGGGCTCGATCATCATTTCCGAAGACATGACCCCGGCCGACACCGCGCAGCTTGATCCCAAACAGGTGTTTGGCTTTGCCACCGTATTGGGCGGCGCCCAGGGTCACACCGCGATCATGGCCCGCGCCTTGGGCCTACCCGCCGTATTGGGTGCACCGGGATTGTTAGGCGCGGTGAAGTCAGGCGACAAGGTGGTGGTCGACGGCGATCAAGGCCGCATCGTCATCAATCCCAAACCTTCGACTCTGGCCGCGTTCGAAGCCAAGCAAACCGAACATCGCCGCCGCTTAGGCCGATTGGCGCGCCTGCGCCGCCAACCCTCGGTGACCCGCGACGGCACCGAAATCGCTTTGGGCTGCAACGTCGAATTGCCCATCGAAATGCCTGGCGTGTTGACCTCCGGGGCCTCCAGCATCGGCTTGTTGCGCTCCGAATTTATGTTCATGAACCGCGAAGACATCCCCGGCATCGAAGAGCAATACAAAGGCCTGCGCGATATCGTTAAAGCCATGGACGGGCGCACAGTGACCGTGCGCACGCTGGATATCGGCGGTGAAAAGCTGGCCCAGTCGATAACCAAGGACATCGGCGACAGCGCCCAAAGTGCGCTTGGCCTGCGCGGTATCCGCCTATCACTAAAAAAGCCTGAGCTGCTCGAAGATCAACTCACCGCCATCTTACGCGCCGGTGCCCACGGTCCGGTGCGCATCTTGTTGCCGATGGTTTCAACCCAGCAAGAAGTGCGCAAAACCCGCGATGTTTTGAAAAAACTGGCTGCCAAGCTCAAGCGCAAAAAGGTCACAATCGCCGATCCTCTGCCGCCCGTAGGGGTCATGATCGAGGTCCCATCCGCCGCCCTCACCGCCGATGCCTTGGCCTCGGTATCGGATTTTTTCGCCATTGGCTCCGACGATTTAACCATGTACACCATGGCCGTGGACCGCACCGACGAACAGGTTGCGGAACTCTACAACCCGCTGCATCCCTCGGTTTTGAGACTCATTCAATTCACCACCGAAGCCGCCCTGCGCGCCCGCATACCCATCTCGGTGTGCGGCGAAATGGCCGGTGACCCACGTTTTACCGCCCTGTTGATGGGCCTGGGCATCCGCGAATTGTCGATGAGCGCCCATGCCCTGGGCCCGGTCAAGCAGCGGGTACGCGAGATTGACCTGGCCGCCGCGCAGAACCGCGCCACGGTGATCATGGCCCAGACCGATTCGGGACGCATCGCCATGTTGTTGGATGACTTCAATTCACTGGTCTAAGCACTTCAACGATACATACATACATATGTCATCACGCCCCCCCTTTCCGTGCGCGCCCCTTTAGGGTAGTATCCGGATCGCGCGCATCATAAATTGCGCATAAATGCTGTATTGGGAGATTTAGATAATGAACAACTTAAAGAACGATCAAGAGCAACAAAGCCCGAAAAAAAAGCCCCGCGGCACGCTCTTTGAATATGGCGCGATCTTCGCGTTGGTCTCCGTGACTTTAGTGGTTACGGCACAATTGACGGACCAAAGCGGATTTGGTGCAATGAACGCCATGAATGCGGTCTCGCTCAACGCCGTTAGTGACACCGCGATTTCCAGCAGCCCCTTCAAGGCTGACTAAAGACAAACCCTACACGAAAGCCCCCCAATAATACCTATGGTGTTGATGGGGGGCTTTGCTTTCTATCTTCGCATCATAAAATAATAAGGCCATCCCGGATGTCAAAACTGGGATATGTCTGCGCTTGCTCTGGGGTTCTCAGGCTGCTAAACCCCTTTCCAACAAAATGATCGAATTCCCGCGATTCGCACCTTCTAGGAGATACGCCCATGAGCGACGCTCAAGATTATCAAGTTGCCGACATCAGCCTCGCCGAATGGGGCCACAAAGACATTGACCTTTCCAACACGGAAATGCCGGGTTTGATATCCATCCGTGATGAGTACAAGGATGACTTGCCGCTCAAGGGTGCGCGCATCGCAGGTTCTTTGCACATGACCGTGCAGACCGCCGTGCTGATCGAAACGCTCGAAGCTTTGGGCGCTGAAGTGCGTTGGGTTTCATGCAACATCTTCTCCACCCAGGACCACGCCGCCGCGGCGATTGCCAACAACGGCACCCCGGTGTTCGCCCACAAAGGCGAAACCCTGGAAGAATACTGGGACTTCACCCACCGCTTGTTCGCCTGGGCTGATGGTGGTGCACCAAACATGATCTTGGATGATGGCGGTGATGCCACCTTGTTGCTGCACCTGGGCAAAGATGCCGAAAAAGACATGTCGGTGCTCGACAATCCGGGTTCCGAAGAAGAAATCATCATGTTCGCGGCGATCAAAAAGCAC
>JAESUA010000399.1 GCA_016763255.1 Magnetovibrio sp.
CACCGCAGCCCAGATCCAGCGCCCGTTCACCGGGCTTGGCCCGACCAGCGGCGGCCAGCAAAACCGGATCGACGGCGGCACGGTAACCGTTTTTGGGCTGATTGAGGGTCACACGACCATCCAGGATGTGGTCTTTACTGGTATCAGTCATTGTCACCCTCGTTGTCCACATCGCCGGATGCAATCCGGTCAGCTTCTGCCAATATGGTTTTTGCCACGAATTGATCTTTTTGGGCCACCATAATTCTGCGCGGTATCGCTAAGACCGACCCATCCATGATGCTCATATGCTCATCCAGCACCAAAACCTCAATCCCGGCATCGCTCAAATGCGCCTGAAGCCACGAAATCAACACTGGATCGTTTGTGCGCACAAGCTCAAACATACAATAATAGTCTCCTCAAATGGCCCTACCCGACCAGGGCGCTTGACCAAAGCCCCTTCGGGCAGTCATATATGCTCCAACATTACTGTAATATTGATGGCTGGACACCCACTTCGCTGGAATCGCCGTCGCACCACAGGGAGAAACGCTTTGGGCGTGGTCGTAAAATTGGATGAAGAGCGTCAAAAAAGCTCGCCTTTGGATCGTTTAGCCGACCTGGTCAAAGATGATCTGAAAGCCGCCAACACCGCGATTGTCGAGCGCATGCACTCGCCCGTTTCGCTGATCCCGCAGCTTGCCGGTCACATCATCGCCGCCGGTGGCAAACGCCTGCGGCCGATGCTGACCTTGGCCTCGGCGCGCATGTGCGGCTATGAAGGCGATCGCCACATCTTGTTGTCGGCGTGTATTGAGTTCATCCACACCGCGACCCTGTTGCACGACGACGTGGTCGACGAAAGCGATCTGCGCCGGGGTGAATCCACGGCCAATGCTTTATGGGGCAACAAACCCAGCGTGCTGGTTGGTGATTTTTTATTCACCCGTTCGTTTGCGCTGATGGTCGAAGACGGCGATTTGGAAGTGCTGCGCATTTTGTCGCAGGGCTCTTCGATCCTGGCCGAAGGCGAAGTGCTGCAGCTGGTCACCGCCAACGACACCGAAACCAGCGAAAGCGCCTATATGGAAGTGATCCAGGCCAAAACCGCTGAATTGTTTGCCGCCGCCGCCGAATTGGGCCCGGCGATCGCAAAACGTCCGAAAAAAGAACAAGATGCGTTTCG
Organism: Magnetovibrio sp.; assembly: GCA_016763255.1. GTDB lineage: Bacteria > Pseudomonadota > Alphaproteobacteria > Rhodospirillales > Magnetovibrionaceae > Magnetovibrio. The sequence continues at coordinate 1,169 of JAESUA010000399.1, forward strand.
CGCTTATGGCATGAACTTAGGCATCGCGTTCCAACTGATCGACGACGTGTTGGATTTTTCCGCCAAGGAAGAAGCCTTGGGCAAGGCGGTCGGCGACGATTTTCGCGAAGGCAAGATCACCCTGCCGATCGTGCTGGCGTTTGCCCGCGGCACGGACGAAGAACGCGCGTTTTGGAAACGCACCATGGAAGAGCTCGACCAAAAAGACGGCGACATGGAATATGCCATGACATTGTTGGAAAAACACAAGGCGCTGTCCGACACCGCAGAACGTGCACGTCACTTTGGAGCCATCGCCAAAGATGCACTGGGCACCTTCCCCGACTCAGATATCAAAGCCGCCCTGTTGGATGTGGTCGACTTCTGCATCGAGCGCGCATACTAAACCCGAAATTTTCTAATTTAGAGGGGTGCAAGGCAACCTGAGGCAAGCGCAAGCGCGCGTCACGCGAATGCGCGTGAGCCAAACGAGCCTAAGGCGAGTGCCCGGCACTTGAGGGGCAAAAAAAGAAACATTCTGGACCTTGCTATGCAAGGTCCAGGACGCTATATAAGCGCCTCCAAATGAGCACAAGATTATCGGAGTGTAGCTCAGCCTGGTAGAGCACCGTCTTCGGGAGGCGGGGGTCCTCAGTTCGATTCTGGGCACTCCGACCAATAAAAACCCCCGTCCGAGAAATCGGACGGGGGTTTTTCTATGCCCGCCCCGAACACCGAAAACCAAAACGGCACTGCAAATTGCTTCGTTTCCGAACACAAAGAACTTAACTCAGTTGAGAATGATTATTGATAACAAAAACACAATGTTAACAATTACACCCGCAAGATGAAAGTATAATTATTTTTTCAATCCTAAACACATAAATTTACCCAGTTTCATCAAGATATTTCTCAGCAAATTGGGTGGGGATATACGAGGAATTATCATGAAAAAAATCCTTCTCGGCACCACCGTGGTCATTGCACTGGGTGCCATCAGCAGCGAAGCCTTTGCAGCTGATAAAATCAAACTCGAACTGGGTGGTTTCATGCGTCATTACGTTGGCATGATCCAAGATGATGAAGCATCCAACGCCGGCACCAACAACACCAACCGCGCCATGTCGTTCGGCCAAGACTCCAACACCGAAGTCTATTTCACGGGATCGACCGTTTTGGATAATGGTCTAAAAGTCGAAGCCACCATCGAATTGGAAGGCGACGGCGAAGAAGGCGGCAACTCCACCGATGCATCATTCGTGACCGTCAGCGGTGAAACGATGGGTGCTTTGTCCGTTGGCGTGACCGCACATGGTGCCGATGATTTCAAAATTGACGCCCCGAACGCCGGTAATTTTGGTTACACCGACCTGGATGTCTGGGCGCAGATGGCCGAAGGCACCGGCAACAACCAAGCGTTCACCTATACCGCATTGGTGGATTGGGTCGGCGACAATTCCGTCAAAATGAAGTATGTATCACCAACCTTCAACGGGGTTAGCGCCTTTGCATCCTATAGCGCTGCTGAAGGTTCAGACGCGTCCGATGCCGATAGCTTTGATCGCAACACCACCAGCGACGGTTCAACCTACGGCGTTACCTACAATCAGGACTTTTCGGGTGTCAACGTTGCAGCCGACTTGATCCAAGCCAACATGAACGGTGATGCCAAATCAACCCATGTCGGCTTAAACGTCACCATGTCCGGCTTCACCGTCGGCGGTTCATATCTGATCAAAGACGATGACGATGGCAACACCACCAGCGCCAACGAAGACAGTGATGGCACGATGTGGGACGTGGGTATTGCATATGCAACGGGCTCGTACACCGTTTCCGCCAGCTATGCACGCGCACAAAATGATGGTGAAACCGACGTGACCGGTGAGAACGAAGATACCGTGTGGCGCGTTGCGGGCACCTATGACCTTGGCGCCGGCGTTGCTTTGTCCGCCACATACTTCAACGCAAAACGTGACAGTGAAGACCTTGTGGCTGCGCCGACCACTTATTTGAACGGCAAATCGGCACACGTCAGCGGCCTCATCGCCGGCATCGAAGTGGGTTTCTAAGCTGAAACCACCTTCATTCTACTGAACTCAAAAAGAGCGGCTTGGGTCGCTCTTTTTTTATGAGCTATCGTCTCTTCGCAGAGTAGCAGACATGGGAGAGGCTGAGTTATTCCGTATTGCGCGCCAAGCCACGTAAACGGCGTACCACGGTTTTCAGCAAAAAGTGCAGCACCTGATCATTTTGGGCGAGTTTAGCGAGGCGCTCGTGCAGATTTTTTTCGGAAATGCACATCAACTTTGTCGCCACCACGGCCTTGGCTGAGGCCATGCGTGGTTGGTTATCGATCAAGGACATTTCCCCAAGGATCTCCCCTTTGGAAAGCATCGCCAAATGTTGAGTTTTGCCGTTGTGGGTACGCGAAATTTCGATGACACCATCGACAATCAGATAAGCTTCCTTACCCTGTTCACCTTCTTCAAACAAAACGCCACCTTGAGCAAGATCCAGCTCACCGTTCTTCGGTACAGCCCGCAGGGGGGCTTGATCTTCGGATTTTGTGTCAAGGGCGAGATCAGACCCGACAACATCTTCGTTGTTGGCCATTTTGATCAAAGATTCAGACAAGGTGTTCTTTAGATCTTCACCCAACACACTCATGCCAAGGCGATCGCGCAACGCATCAATGCCGTGCAGGCGCTGCGCATCATTCACATCCTGGGGAAACAAATCATAGATCGAACGGAGTTCATTGAGCAGATGAAAGAGTTGCTGGCGAATGGTGCCATCATGTTTTTGGCCCAAGTGCGACGAAGATAAATCCAGCAGCACACCGAGCCGCGCAGCCTGAGAGGGCATCAGATACAAGGCTTGGCGAATGGCCGTTTCGATGGGCAAATCCTCGCCATCTTCACCCAACAATGTTTTTGCACGCAACACCACCGACTCAACCATTTGCGGGCCGCCGCTGATGCCGGTGGGTTCGACCAAGTCGCGCACCAAACCGATAAACGCCGAACGATCATCTTCGCGGCCGTTGTTGGACAAGGCCTGGGTGCCGCCCAACCCCTTGGAAATGCGTTTCATCAACACCGTGCGGGTGGCCTTGAGGGTGTGCGTGGAAAACAGTTTATTCAGGCGCGCAATATCCGGCGACATATGGCGTGGCACCTTGTCAAAGCGCCCACTGATGATCAGCACATAGGTTTTCCACGCATCAATGGCAGTTGAAAATCCGCCGAAAAGCTCATCAATGGCGACGATGCCATCGAGAATTTCGGCCAGCAATTCGTCCGCCAATTCAACGCAGCGTTCCGCACTCGCTTGCTCGGCCAAATCGAGGGCGCGTTTGAATTTCTCACGCCAACCACCGCCTTCGATATGGGCGGCCAGCATGGCGTAGATCGTGCGTTGAACCTGTTTCGGTGCTTCACGGGCTTCGATTTGTGCAATCGCCTGCTCCAGACCATGCGCACTCAAACCGGCCGCATCGTGCGCAGATACGTCGTTATTGCGCGCCCGTTTGAGGACTGAATTGAAAACCGTCTGTAATTTATCCAGACGTTCCATCTTGCTTTGCCCGGTGAGCTTGGCTTGCAATTGCGCGCCATGCTGAATGGCCGAAGGATAAAACGTTTCCATACGATCCAACGTCCGCAGATGTCCAAAGTTGAACAACAGTTCCAGCATCGTGAGGTTGTTTTGATCCAAATAAGCACGGATGATGCGGGCCATGGTCAAACGCGCCGGCAGCGCATAATAAGCATCTATATTTTTGCAAAATGTCACTTCGGTGGTGGGATTGATCTTAAGGGGCTTGTGCGGAGCTGAATTGAGCTTTTCAAAAACCACCCGTTCCGTTGACCAGCTGTCGCGCTGCTCCGTCACCCGCACCCCACCGCATTTGCCCCCGGTCAGGATTTTTGCGGCATAATCCATAGCCTCGCTCCGTTTGGACGAAGACATGTCAATCACCCAGCGCTTACCGCTGTTGGTCAGGACTTCAAACGTGCTGGTGGACCAACTTTCTCGGGCCACAATTCAATCCCCTCATTACATTGGCTGATATAGCGGTTGAGGTTTATCCCCTCCGCCACCAACTATTTAGCTGTGACATGGAATTCGGTGACCCTTAAGTTTTAAGGCATTCACCAAAAACCGTTTTGAATCATTTGGTAATACCAAGTGGCATTACCAGCAGACTTTCTTCAAGGATCAACGGACCGACATAAATGGCACGATTTTTGAAGTTAAACTTGACGCAGCTCTAAAATTTGCAAAATGCAAATTTGCTCATATGGGAAAATGAAGAATGGCCGACATATTGCTCATTGATGATGATGTCAACATCCACCAAATCGTATCGCTGTTTTTGGAAGATGACGACCACAATGTGTCTTGCGTCTCGTCGGGTCAAAGCGGCTTGGATTACGCGGCCCATAACAACCTCGACCTGATCATCCTCGACCTCGGCATGCCCGGCATGGACGGGATTGAAACCTATCGGGCCATTCGCGCCAATCCGGCATCCCACCAAACGCCCATCATGATTTTTTCCGTCCACGAAAGAAGCGAGCTTTCCGAAGACATCTGTGCCGACGACAGTGTTCAGTTTCTCAACAAGCCCGTGAACATGGCTCAACTCAAATCCTCCGTACGCGAAGCCTTGGTGTAATTTTTACTGAGGTCAAATTAGAATGACTCTTTCCTTCCCCTCCCCCCACCGGCACTGTTATCCTCGACCGGATTTTGAGTGAATAGGGACAGCCGGGTCAACCGGCATGGGGCAAGATCGAGCTATGCGCAATACCATCGTCGGCATTATCATTGGGGTGGTCGTCGGCGTGATGATCGGCGCGACGGTGGTTGCGCCGCGTCTGGAAGAAGCCCGCACCGCACCCTCATCGGCACCGCCCTCTTCACATGTTTCCACATCACAGGCCACATCGGTTCGCGGCGTAGAAACACTGGGCCTTAAGCAACCTTTCCCAAACAAGTCAACAAAACCTCTTCAAGCCCCCGCAACAAGACTGCGCATCATCAGCCTATACCCTGCAAAAATGCCGGTTTTGGGTGAATTGGCGCAACGCCTTAAACGCATGATCCCGGCCGCGACCGGCGGCCGTTTGGGCATCACGATGTTTGACCCCGGCACCTTGGTTGCGAAAGAAGATACCCTTGATGCGGTGAGTTCCGGCACGATTGATGGGGTCTTCGCCACCCCTGATCACTGGGGCCAGGATATTCCTGCATTACAGTTGTTCACCGCCATCCCTTTCGGCCCCGACGCCCAAGAACACCTTGCGTGGTTTTATCAAGGCGGCGGACGCCAACTGTTCGAAACCTCCATGAACAAAAAAGGCGTGCACGCCACCTTGTGCGGAGCCATCCCCCCAGAAGCGTCCGGTTGGTATCGAAAACCGGTACGCAGCGCCGATGATTTCAAGGATTTAAACATCCGCGCCGTGGGTTTGGCCGGTGCGGTTTTGACCAAGTTGGGGGCGAAGGTGCAAAACCTCGATGCTGGCGGCGTCTTGGCCCAGTTTGAACTAGGTACTTTGGACGCTGCGCAATATTCCCTGCCCAGTGTCGACGCTCAACTGGGTTTTCAAAAGTTTGCGCGCAATTATTACTTTCCCGGCTGGCAACGACCGGTGACGCTTTTTGCCTTGATGCTCAATGCTAAGGTTTGGCAAAGCTTGCCCGCAACCGAACGCACCGCCATCCAGTCCATATGTGGCGATAATGTACGTTACGCTCTGGCCTTGGCCGATGCCCAGCAATTTGAGGCCTTGAAAGAATTAGGCTTGGCCGGGGTACAGGTTCGACGTTGGCCCGACAATGTTTTGCAATCATTAAGATCAGCCTGGAAAGAGGTTGTGCGTGAACAAGCGCAAAACGATGATGATTTCTCCAAGGCCTGGAATTCACTACAAAAATTCCGCCGGGACTATGCCATTTGGTATGAAATCAGCCGTTTTTAGATCCTTTTAGCAAGTCCCGCAATCATTGATCAGCTCAGGTTACGACTTACGGGACTTGGCACCGAGACACCATATAGCCATCTTTCAAGCTTATCTCTATAATGCGACTTATACGTGGGATGCGCTCATTGCGGAAGGTTGCAAGGGAATGGCGCATACGTTAGAAAATGCGCACCTTTTAATAGGGGACGCTACACCACAATTATTTTGGAGACGCTTCACATGAACACCTCAAAATTATTGGCCCTCGGCATTGCCGCCGCCATCGCTGTTTCCAGCAGTTCCGCTATGGCTGCCAGCAAAGGTGCTAAGCTTTTCAAGAAAAAATGCGGCACATGTCATTCGATGGAAGTCGGTAAGCACAAAATTGGTCCATCTTTGGCTGGCATCATCGGTCGCAAAGCTGGTTCCACCGACTTTAAAAAATACAAAGCCCTAAAGGGATCTGAGATTGTTTGGGATGAAAAAAGCCTAGACGCATGGATCACCAACCCCAAAAAATTCATCGGCAAGCCGACCGCCATGACCGTTAAGGTCAAGAAGGAAAAAGACCGTAAATTGATCATCGGTTTCCTTAAAGGCGAATAGTCAAGGCTGCACCGTCTTGTCCTGCTTGAAAAAGCCCTGCTCCGTTCGGCAGGGCTTTCTATTTGCATTCAAATCACAACGAAGCTTTCTAGATTCACCCCAATAGTACTACAAATTATTCCAATTTATCCTTGCCTTCATATACGACCGCGTTACCCTACGGGCACAATGAGCAAGCTAAATTTGCTCTCCCTCGTAGACGACGAAGTCACACACGGAGATACCCATGAAATCCATACGCATCGTAGCCGCACTTGCGTGTTTTGCATTCCTTCCCGCCACCGCCACCATGGCTGCCGAAGGCGCAAAGCTTTTTAAGAAAAAGTGCGCCGCTTGCCACACTCTTGAAGCAGGCAAGCATAAGATCGGCCCTTCGCTCGCGGGCATCATCGGCAAGCAGGCCGGTCAGCAGGACTTTAAAAAATACAAAGCCTTGAAGGGCTCTGACATCATCTGGGATGAAGCCAACTTGGATGCATGGATCACCAATCCGAAGAAATTTATCGGCAAACGGACCTCCATGGTCGTCAAAATCAAAAAAGCCGAAGACCGCGCCGCGATCATCGAATACATGAAATCGCAATAAGCGCCGGATTGGCTTAAGCCAAACCATCAAGAAAGGGCCGGTGCCAAAGCATCGGCCCTTTTCCTTTGCCCATCGCCCGCGTAAGATCAGCCAAACATAATATTCATTTATAATATTCGACCGAGAGGACTTAGTACGCACATGGACATCAAGGAATACATCCGGGGCATTCCAGATTTCCCCAAGCCCGGCATCCTGTTTTACGATATTTCGACATTGCTCTCTCACGCTGATGCGTGGCAGGTGGCCATGGGCCGCATGGCGCGTATGATCGGCGCTTACCAGCCCGATGTCCTGGTCGGCATAGAATCACGCGGTTTTTTGGTCGCGGCACCCTTGGCCTTAAAACTGGGCTGCGGTTTCGTCATGGCCCGCAAACCCGGCAAACTGCCTGGACCGACCATTTCCCACGAATATGAGTTGGAATATGG
>JAESUA010000400.1 GCA_016763255.1 Magnetovibrio sp.
TCGTTGTCACGGGTTTCGGCCAGGGTGGCCAGTGATAAAATGGTCACGTCGCGGGTGCGCGCCAATTCCGCGGTGCGGGCCTTGATGCGCTCAACCATGGTGTTGGTGTGTTGCGCCATGATACCGAATTCATCATTGCTGGCGACCGGCACCCGCAGATCGTACTTACCCAGGGTGACTTGGGTCAAAACCATGGTCTGATGGGTCAAGATGCGGTTTAGGTTGCGGGCATAGGAATGGATGATGTTGAGGGTCTGGGGCAACATCACCAGCAAGACGAAGGCAAATTCCTTAAGGATTGAAATTTGTGCCTCGCGCAGGGTGATGGTTTTGCCAACCCGCACAAGCCATTCCAAGTCCTTGATCACCAACAGCATGAACACACCGACCAAAACCGTGATCGAGATGGAGGCAAATAGGGAGACTTTGCGGGTCAGCGGGAAATAATTTTCATCGGGTTCGATGGTGATGTTTTCTTTTTCAACCCGTTTAGCAATAGCGCGTTCGTGTTCCAAGGCGATGTCCGTGGCGGCAAAAAATCCCAGGCCGACAACGCCGATAAAAACCTTGAGGCCACTTTCCAAAAATGGAAAACCGTACATAATTTCGTTGTAGGCCATGATCAGCAACGCGCTGATGGTAAACAGGCACAGTTCCAGCCAGAACACGGTTTTCACTTGGCGTTTTAGCGCAATGGTTGCGCAACAGGCTTTGTGCAGCGGACCACGCACTAAAAACTGCCCGGCCAATATCATGATGATTGGCACCGCAACTTGTGCCGGTGTCAGGGTTTCGATGAAGGGGCATACTCGAATGCCATAAACCGGTATGATGACCATGGTGGCCAGATAATGCAAAAATGCGCGCATGGGAGAATCCGTATGCCCCTTGGTCGTTGATGACAACGCATTATATAGGGATTTGGGGCGCAACATTAAAGTTTGCATGGGGCTTATGTCTTCTTGACTGTTGAGGGTTGGCGGCTTAAGTCCACTCGCATACAGGTATTCGCTGTCTCTATAGGTAAGGTTACATGGCAATTCTACCCATCCTGGTCGCTCCCGACCCACGTTTGAAGACCAAGGCCAAGGCGGTCGAAAAAGTCGATGACGGCATTCGCCAACTTATGGAAGATATGTTGGAAACCATGTACCAGGCACCGGGCATCGGTCTGGCGGCACCCCAAGTGGGGGTCGCAAAGCGCGTCGTCGTAATCGATGTGGCCAAAGAAGATGAAGAGCCTCAACCCTTGCGCATGGTCAACCCGGAAATCATCTGGGCCTCGGATGATGAAGAGCTTTACGAAGAAGGCTGCTTGTCGCTGCCCGAACAGTTTGCCGATGTGGTGCGTTCGGTGGCGGTGCGGGTGCGTTATGTGGATCACCAAAACGAAATTCGCGAATTCGACGCCGATGATATCCTCGGCATTTGCGTGCAGCATGAAATCGACCATTTGGAAGGCACCTTGTTCGTTGATCACATCTCGAAACTCAAACGCAACATGATCCTGCGCAAGCTGCAAAAAGCCCGCAAAGATCAGCCCGTGACGGTTTAGGGCGCGGCCATGGGAGACGATGCAAAATTGCGCTTGGTCTTTATGGGCACGCCGGATTTTTCCGTCTCGGCGCTGAAATCACTGATTGATGCCGGTCATCACGTCATTGCCGTTTACAGCCAGCCACCGCGCAAGTCCGGTCGCGGGCAAAAGCTTAAACCCACCCCGGTGCATGCTTATGCCGAGTCTTTAGGCATCGAGGTGCGCACCCCGGTTTCGCTCAAAGCTGAGGACGAACAACGTGCATTTGCCGCTTTGCAGGCGGATGCGGCGGTGGTGGTGGCTTATGGCTTGATCCTGCCCAAGGCCATTTTGGATGCCCCCAAGCTGGGTTGCTTTAACATTCATGCTTCCTTGTTGCCGCGTTGGCGCGGTGCAGCGCCGATCCAGCGCGCGATCGAAGCCGGTGATGCGCAAAGCGGCGTCACCATCATGCAGATGGACGAAGGCCTCGACACCGGGCCGATGTTGTTGGTCGAGCGCCTTGAGTTGGGCGATCAGATGACCGCCGGGGATTTGCATGATGCTTTGTCAGACATAGGCGCAACGATGATCGTGAAGGCCTTAGCCGGGGTGGCCGATGGCACCTTGGCGGCGCACGTGCAGCCATTAGACGGCGTGACCTATGCCAAAAAAATCGATAAGGCACAGACCCGCATCGACTGGTCGCGGCCGGCGATCGACATTGCCCGTCAAGTGCGCGGGCTTTATCCCATGGTGTGGTTCGAGCGCGACGGCCAGCGCGTACGGGTCAGCGCGGTGCAGGTCGAAGACGCTGCGAACGCGGAAGGGGCGAGCGCGGGCCAAAGCGCCGACCAAGGCGCAGGAACGACCCTTGATGATGCATTGCTGGTGGCCTGTGGCCGTGGCGCGCTACGCCTGACCAAGGTTCAGCCCGCAGGCAAAAGCGTCATGGACGCCGCGGCCTATCTGCGCGGCCATCCCTTAGCGGCGGGCGTGAAGCTCGATTAATTTAGAAACGATCGGCGTTGGGAATGTCGTCACCGATGGTGGCGGCTTTTTTAACGCCCCGGGCGGCGGCGGCGCGCTCTTCTTGACCCTGCATGTAAGTCTTGAACTTTGAACGACCGCGTGGGGTCGGTTTGCTTTCCTGGGCGCGTTTGAGAATTTTGCGCACATCTTCGATGCCCTGGCGCATTTCCAACATGATGAATTCGGACCGTTTTACCGGGCCGCCGACGTTGTCGCGTGGGAACAGCGCGTGCCAACCGCCCATCTTCACCGACAGGGCGCACAGCACCGCGCCGATGGTGGTGTGGTAACTTTCGATCAACGCCTCGACCTCACGAAAACGTTCGGCCGACACGTCGCTCCAAAAATCTTTGGTGCTGGCATCAAATTCATCGAACAGGCGTTTGAGGTGTGCGCTGAGGCCGGTGAAGGTTTTTTCCAACATGGTGCAGGCCTTCATCAGGTTCTCATCTTTCTTGAGTTCCCAGTTGTTACGGATAGCGTGCAGGCTGTCGAGGAAACCCTGGGTGATGGGGCCGGTGCCGTCGAGGCAGTGTTTGTAATACGCGAGCGAGAGAAAGATATCGCCATAATCTTCCAGGAAACGCGGCAGCTCCATGATGTCGATGTCGAGCTTTTTGGACATCATGTCGAGCTTTTCGCGGGCCATTTTGACATCTGGATTGCGAAACAGGTTGAGCAGGTCGCTGAATTCTTTAATTTCCACATCGCCACCGCCATAAATATCGCGGATCAGCGGGAAGGTGAAATCCTTCATATACCCAGCCAGTTCCTGGCTCTTTTTGGGGGATAGTTTTAAGGCGTCGATGTTGTTGATGGGAATGTCTTGTTCACGCAGGGCCACACGCAGGCTGTAGACGTCGTATGACGGCAAGCGCGACAGTTTGCGCAATATGGTGATGTCGCGCGGTGAGGCGTCCATTTCTTCGCGCAATTGGCGCGCCGCGGCATCAACGGTCATCTGGCCTGAGCCAGAGTCTTCATCATGGAACAATTCAATCATTGAATGCAGGCGGGTGTTTTTAATCATCCGCGCCCGTTGCAATGATTGGTTCTCGAACGGAATGATGCACAAAGGCAGGATGTGCAGTGTATCGAGATCCTGTTGCAGGGTATCTGACATTCCAATTTCCTTGTGCGTTTATTAAAGACAGTGGGAAGAAAAGTGTAGATGCACAATACCTTTTTACGCCTTTTTGGGGGGGAATGGCAATATGCCCCCTAAAATGGGGGCTTTGGGGTGGCGTGAAAAACTATCCATTTTGGCACAAAATGTTCTAAAACAGGCCCATGGTACGATATCGTTTACAAGTGGAATACGACGGCGGCCCCTTTGTCGGGTGGCAGCGCCAAGACACCGGCCTGGGCGTGCAGCAGGTGGTGGAAGAAGCAATCCTTGCGTTCAGCGGGGAAAGCGTACGGGTGTTTTGCGCCGGTCGCACCGATGCAGGCGTTCATGCCTTGGGCCAGGTGGCGCATTTTGATCTTGAGCGTGATGATATGAGCATCAAAACCGTGCGTGAGGCGATCAATTATCACACCAAGCCGTTTCCGATCAGCATCGTCACCGTTGAAATCGTCGATGAAGGCTTTCATGCGCGTTTTGCGGCCTATGAGCGCGAATACCTTTATCGCATCCTCAACCGGCGGGCGCGGCCCGCACTTGAACACGGCCATGTGTGGTGGGTGCCGCATGACTTGGACGTGGTCGCCATGCATGAAGCCGCCCAGTTTCTGATCGGCAAACACGACTTCACCACCTTTCGCGCCACCGTGTGCCAAGCTAAATCACCGCTCAAGACCATGGATGAGTTGGTGGTGTCGCGGGTTGGCGATGAAGTTCACATCAAGGCCCGGGCGCGTTCATTTTTGCACCACCAAGTGCGCAACATCGTCGGCACGCTGCAATTTGTCGGCACCGGCAAGTAGACCGCGCAAAACGTCAAAACGGCGCTGGAGGCCAAAGATCGTCGCGTCGGCGGGCCCACGGCCCCGCCCGACGGCCTGTATCTGGTGCGGGTCGGCTACGATTAGGCCTTGTAGTCCCTGTCGCGTTTGTAGGTTTTCAGTATTAACGTCTTGGTTTGATATTGCCCCGGCGAATGTTGAGCGGGCAGCAAACGGCGTGATAAATGTATATACATTGTTATTGCAATCGATATATATTGCATTGCACTTTAAAGAAACGGACTGGCACATGGCTGATAAAAAAAAGCCCAAGAAAAAGATCCAAAAGGACAGCCAACTGGTTATACGTATCAACGGTGAGGACCGGGATCA
>JAESUA010000401.1 GCA_016763255.1 Magnetovibrio sp.
CGCCGCCCGACATGGCGACGCCAAAATGGGCCTCGAACAATTCAGGGGTGTTGGCGGCCATAACCGACACCGTATCGTCGGGGCCAATGCCTGCGTTGCGCAGTGCAGCACCAAGCTGGCGGCAGCGCGTCAGGGTTTGGTCCCAAGTGCGGCGCACATCACCATGCACGATGGCGGTGCGATCCGGATAAATGGATGCGGCACGTTCCAAAAATGAAAGTGGCGTGAGTGCGACGAAATTGGCCTCATTTTTATCGAGACCCCGCGCGTATGGCGTGGTGTTCACTTGTATTTCTCCCTGTTTTACCTCCATGCGGTCCTGTTGAGCCCACATGTACATGGATGCGCCGTCGCTCTTATGGCGTTTGGCGTTTTGAGGTAGTTCACTGTTCAGCAGTGGAGTTTTTCAAAAGTGTCCTGCAAATGTATCGAATTGTAACAATTGCATATTGGTGATATTGCGCGTTCACATCGTTGCAAAGACAGTGTTAGGCTCAAGTGAGTGCACCCCAATGAGGTAGAGATGTTCCGTTCACGGCTGTTTTTGCGTATGTTTGTTCTGGTGATGCCGGTGATCTTGGTGTTTTCCGTTGGGCTATACGTGTTCTCCGTCCCCTTGATCAAAGCGACGGCTTATGAAATTGAAAAAAATGCCGGACGAACCATTTTGAACAATGTGTTCGAGTTGACGATGCGCATTCAACTCAATCTCGAACGTCACCGCATGGTCGCGGTCAATGCCCATCAACGTCAGCTTAAAAATGTCATCACCTTGGCCGAAGCCTATGGCCGTCAGGTGATGGCTGACGCCGATGCCGGGCTATTGAGCCACGAAGACGCGAAGCTGAAATTTCTCAATGGCTTGCGTAGTTTCCAATACGGCAACAACGATTACATCTGGGTGGCAGATTATAATGCCAAGCTGGTCTCTCACCCCGACCCGGATTTTCATGGCATCAATGCCGCCGATATTCGTGATGAACGTGAACGCGAAACGGTGCGCGAGTTGGTGCGCTTGGCGCAGAAAAATGGCGAGGGCTACCGCGTATATTATTGGCGTCGCCTAGGCGAGACCACGGAAACCGAGAAAATTTCTTATTACCGTGATTTTCCCGAATGGGGCTTTGTGATGGGCACCGGTGTCTATCTCGACGACATTACCCAAGAGGTTGAGGCACGCCGACTTGAAGCGTTCGCAGAACTGCGTCGCCTTATGAACGATATTAAACTAGCCAAAACCGGTTATCTCTACATCTTTGATTCAGACTTCAATATGTTGATTCATCCCAACCCGAATATTGAAGGCACCAACTTTGGCGCGTTGCGCGATACCCTCACCGGCAAGCTGATTGGCGAACAGTTGGCATCGGTTGCGGGTGATCCTGATGGCTTGGTTTACAAATGGGACAAGCCCAGCGATCCGGGGCAATACAAATATGACAAGGTTGCCTGGGTGCGTCATTTCGAAGCGTTCGATTGGTATATCGCCTCGTCTGTGTATACGGATGAGCTGCAGCGCAGCTCGCACATCCTTGGCAATCGGATTCTCTTCATCTCGGTTGTCGGGTTGGTGCTTGCGGCGTTGCTGATGTTAATTTTTATTCGCCATTTGACGGCGCCGATCTTTAAACTCGCGCAAACCGCATCGCGTGTTCAAGATGGAGATTTGCATGCGCAAAGTAATCTTGTGCGCGATGATGAATTTGGCACTTTGTCACGGGCCTTTGATTCGATGATTCGTCAGGTGCGCGACAACATCGACACCCTCGATAACAAGGTGCATGCCCGCACGGTCGAGTTGGAAGAGGCGAACTTACATCTCACCTCTGCCATTGAATCAAAAGAACAAGCCAGCCAGGAGTTGTCGTTGAGTGAACGCCGTCAGCGATTGATCTTGGACGCTATTCCTGGTTTTATCGTATATTTTGACAGCAATATGCGCCTTCAATTCGCCAACCGTGCGTTTGTCAAATTTATGGGTTCAACCCTGGAGAACCTTATCGGCAAGGTATGTAAAGAAACCATGTCGAGCGCATTTTATACCATTGCAAAACCGTTTCTGGATGAAGCCGTAAGCGGTAGTGCCGTGAGTTTTGAGAGCGACCTTGAACGTGTGCACGGCCAAGCGGCTATTTGCAAGAATACGCTTATTCCCGAGTTCTCTTCGGACGGCCACGTGGTGGGCTTGTACTTTTTGTCGATGGATATCACCGAAGAAAAACAAGCTGAGATCAAATTGATGGAGGCCCAGCGCATGAGCGCCACGGGGCAGCTGTCCGGTGGTTTAGCGCATGATTTCAATAACTTGCTATCTATTATCATCGGAAACCTGTCGACATTGCGCGATAAGTTTGGTGATGATAAGGCGATCGATGGCTATCTGGAACCGGCCTTGCGGGCCGGGCGTCGCGGCGCGGATATCACCAATCGATTGCTGGCTTTTTCACGCAAGCAACCGCTGCGGCCAAGTGTTGTCGACCTCAATGTGTTTACGCCCGATGTGATGTCATTGTTAAAAAATTCATTGCCGGACAACATCATAATTGAGAGCGAATATCTCGAGTCTGGATGCGATATTTTTGCCGATCCCAATCAATTGGAGAACGCGCTGGTTAACTTGGCGTTAAACGCGCGCGATGCGATGAGCCAAGGCGGCACCTTAACATTTCGCGCCGGACCCTGGGATGGGGAACACGGCGGTGATTTTGATGAACCGGTCCGCAGCGGTGAGTTCGGCGCGATCACAGTTGGAGACACCGGTGAAGGCTTTTCTGAATTTGTCCTGGCGCGCGCATTCGAGCCGTTTTTTTCCACCAAAAAGGACAGTGGCGGAACCGGTTTGGGGCTCAGCATGGTCTATGGTTTTGTCAAACAGTCGAAAGGCTATCTGCGTGTGACCAGTAAACGCGGCATCAAAACCGAGATCACACTATTGTTGCCGCGGGCTTTGAGCAACGATCTCCAGTACGACAGCCTGCGCACGGCTTCATCGGCGATTGATTCCATCGGCTTGGGTAAGTTGGTGTTGCTGGTTGAAGATGATGACGATGTCCGCAAAGTGGTGCGCCGCCAATTGCGCGAACTTGGCTTTACCATCCTTGAAGCGTCCAATGCCGCCGAGGCGATTTGCCTGGTTGAGAACGTCAAGGATCTGTTCCTTTTGGTGACCGACATTGTCATGGCCGAAGGCATCAACGGATTTGAACTCTCAAGACAGAGCCAAGAGCTGCGCCCTGAGCTGCATGTTCTTTTGATGACGGGGTACTCGCCATACATGGAAAATATTGATAACGATGATGGTGCTTTTCTTATTCTTCGCAAGCCATTTGATGTAGATGAGTTAGGCGTAGCCATCAGGCAAGCCATTGGTGCAGATGAAAGTGGGGAGGGATCACATGCAAACCGGTAAACTCATTTACGTCATCGAAGACGATAAGGATGTCTGCACGCTGGTTCAGTCAACACTGGAAGAACATGGCTACGAAGTGTGTGTGTTCAACACCGGCGCGGATGCCAAACGTGAACTCAAACGCCGCCAGCCTGATTTGTGTATCGTCGACCTCGTATTGCCGGATATTGGTGGGCTGACCTTGGTCCAAGACATCTGGAAGCTTTCGCGCGTTGGCATATTTATTCTTACCGGCCTGGGTGGTTCGGCGGATCGTGTGCTGGGGCTCGAAATTGGTGCCGATGACTACATCACCAAACCGTTTGAGCCGCGTGAACTGGTGGCCCGGATCAACAGCTATTTTCGCAGGATTTCAAAAACCATTGACGGCATCACGGCGGTGAGTGAGGGCACCGCACACTTTATGGGCCGAACCTTCGATCCCGGTACCTTGAGCGTAACCGATGATGCTGGCAACGTGGAATCACACAGCGCCAAAGAAGCCGGACTTTTGTTCGTATTCTTGAGATCGCCCAATCAGGTGATTTCGCGCGATCAACTGTTGAACTTGGCCAATCCAAACGATCTTGCCTCATCCGATCGCAGGGTCGATATTTGCATCTCACGCATCCGCAAGAAAATTGCCGATGATCCGAAAAATCCAACCATCATCAAAACCATCTACGGTGCAGGATATTTGCTGGCTTGTAAGGTCAACTGGTCGAATTGACGGTGTAACGAGAAATCCAAGTTCTGAATTTTTGCACCTTGTTCAAGTCATTTTTGTGGCTGGGAAAAACCAGATAGTAGCCGCGTTGGCTTTTCATTGCCGGGGCGAACGGCGATACCAGACGCCCATCGCGCAGTTCATCTGCAATATACATTTGCGGCAATATGGCGATGCCCAACCCCGAAAGGGCGGCGCGGATCATCATCGAGAAGGTCTCAAAACTGGGGCCGTGAATGGTGGTTCTGGTCTGGATACCCTGGGCTTCAAGCCATTCGGGCCAGGCGTATTGCCGGGTGTTGAGCTTCAAAAGAGTATGTCCCAAAACATCAATCGGTGAGCAGTTTTCGATGTCATCCAAAAACGTCGGTGTGCACACCGCAATCACTTCTTCATCGACTAATTTGACGCTTTCAACATCCGGCCAGTTTCCTTGACCGTGTTGAATGGCGATGTCGATGTCTTGGCGGTCAAAATCAAAGGGCAGGGTGCTGGTGACCAAATTATAGCGGATGTCGGGGTGATGGGCCGTGAAATCGGCCAACTTGGGGATCAGCCAGCGCGAACCAAAGGTGGGGAAGGTGCCCAGATATAAGGTTTGATCCGTCTCTTCAAGTGACATCAGATTGAGGGTTTGAGCCTCCAACCGGTCGAGGTGCTGGGTCACCGTTTTGGCATAGGACTCGCCCTTTGCCGTTAAGCTCAGACGTTTTTTGCGGCGATGAAATAAATCAATTTTAAGAAAAATTTCAAGATTACGCACCTGCCGACTGACCGCGCTTTGGGTGAGGTTCAGCTCTTGCGCCGCGCGGGTGAAACTGAGATAGCGCGCGGAAGATTCAAAGCATAACAACGATGTAGAGGTCGGAAGGTTCCTGCGCATGCGGTTATGTCCTGGCGTTAAGGGAGGTTAATTCCACTATATCATTCATAAAATGAATGAATAAGCGAAATTTTATCGTTGTTCACGGGCCCTTTCATGAATTATTCGAATGATATGGTTTGAAAAGGTGATTTGCGTTTTTTGCCTTAACCAAAATGAACAGGAACAAGACACATGGCCAACCGCACACCTTTTCAGTGGGACGACCCGTTCTTGTTCAATGATCAGCTCAGCGAAGAAGAGCGCATGGTCCAAGACAGTGCGCGCGATTATTGCCAAGACAAGTTGATGCCGCGCATCCTTGAGGCCAATCGCCACGAGACGTTTGATCGTGAAATCATGAACGAGTTGGGTGAAATGGGCATGCTTGGCAGCACCCTGCCTGAAGAATACGGCTGTTCCGGCGTCTCCAACGTGTGTTACGGCTTGATCGGGCGTGAGGTGGAACGGGTCGATTCGGGTTATCGCTCGGCCATGAGCGTGCAGTCGTCCTTGGTGATGTATCCGATCTACGCTTATGGCAATGATGAGCAGCGCAAACGCTACTTGCCCAAACTGGCCACCGGCGAATGGATCGGCTGTTTTGGCTTGACCGAACCCGACCACGGATCAGACCCGGGCGGCATGAAAACCCGCGCCGAAAAAGTCGATGGCGGATACCTTTTGACCGGCAATAAAATGTGGATCACCAATTCACCGATCGCCGATGTGGCGGTGGTGTGGGGCAAGCTTGACGGCGTTATCCGTGGCTTCTTGGTGGACCGGGGCAGCGAAGGGTTTTCGACCCCCAAGATCGAAGGCAAGCTCAGCCTGCGGGCCTCGATCACCGGCGAGATCGTGCTCGACAAGGCGTTCGTTCCGGACGAAAATTTGCTGCCTGGTGGCTCCGGCTTGGGCGGTCCGTTTGGCTGCCTCAACAAGGCCCGTTACGGCATCGCTTGGGGTGTGTTGGGCGCAGCCGAATTTTGCTGGCATGCGGCGCGTCAATATGGCCTGGATCGCAAGCAGTTCGATCGGCCCTTGGCACAAAATCAGTTGTTCCAAAAAAAGCTCACCGACATGCAGACCGAAATCACCTTGGGCCTGCAAGCCGCATTGCGGGTTGGCCGCTTGATGGACGAAGACCGTTTGGCGGTGGAGAACATCTCTATGATTAAGCGCAACAACGTCGCCAAAGCTTTGGACATCGCGCGTATGTCGCGTGATATGCATGGCGGCAACGGCATCTCAGATGAATTTCACGTCATGCGTCATATGGTGAACCTGGAAACGGTCAACACCTACGAAGGCACCTACGATATTCACACGCTTATCTTGGGCCGGGCGCAAACCGGATTGCAGGCGTTTTATTAAAATGGCGGGAGCTTTATCACACATTCGCGTGTTGGACTTGTCGCGCATTCTTGCGGGACCGTGGGCCAGCCAAATCCTTGGCGATCTGGGCGCGGATGTGGTTAAGGTCGAACGCCCCGACACCGGCGACGATACCCGTCATTGGGGCCCTCCGTACCTCAAAGATGCGCACGGTAACGACACCTCTGAATCGGCTTATTACCTGTCGGCCAATCGCAATAAGCGCTCGGTGTGCATCGATATGGCCACCGAGGATGGCCAAAACCTGATCCGTAAGTTGGTCGCTAAAAGCGATGTGGTGATCGAAAACTTTAAGGTTGGCGGACTGAAAAAATATGGCCTCGATTATGATAGCCTCAAGGCCGTAAAACCGGACCTTGTGTATTGCTCGATCACCGGCTTTGGCCAGACCGGGCCTTATGCCAATCGCGCGGGCTATGATTTTTTGATCCAAGGCATGGGCGGATTGATGAGCGTCACCGGCCAGCCTGACGCCGTTGCTGGTGGTGGCCCGGTCAAGGTCGGTGTGGCCTTGGCCGATGTGATGACGGGGCTTTATGCCGCCATTGGCATCCAGGCGGCATTGACCCACCGCGATCGCACCGGCGA
>JAESUA010000402.1 GCA_016763255.1 Magnetovibrio sp.
CGGCACGTGAGTTGAGCGGCGATAATGATTTTCGCCGTGAATTGTTGGACAAGGTTAAAAGCCTTGGCATCATTCACCGCCACGACATCGGTCGCCCGATCACCAAACGTGCACCGCCTACCGCTAAACCTGCCGGTGCTCTGGGCGCTGCTCGGCCTGCGCCCAAGGGGGCGGTTAATGGTTGGCGTCTGGCCAAGGGGGCTGAGGTTGAATTGCGCAAAGCCGGAACCATCAAACCGGATATTCTGGCAATTGGCAGTTCTACAGGCGGTCCACAGGCTTTGTTTGAGTTTCTTAAGGGACTTTCACAGTCGATCAATCTGCCGGTGGTCATCACCCAGCACATGCCGGCGACGTTTACTGCCATTTTGGCCGAACACATCACGCGTATGACCGGCTGGCCATGTGAAGAAGCCAAAGATGGCGATCTGATCGAGGCTGGTAAAATTTTGTTGGCACCCGGCGACTATCACATGCTGGTGATACAAAAAGGTCCCCAACGTGTGGTGAAATTATCTCAGGACCCGCCGGTAAATTTCTGTCGTCCTGCGGTCGATCCAATGTTGAGCAGTGTCGTCAAGGTTTACGGCGCGCGTGTTTCACCGTGATCTTGACCGGCATGGGTAATGACGGCACCAAAGGTTGCATAGATGTGACCAAGTCGGGTGGCACTGTGATTGCCCAGGATGAAAAAACTTCTGTGGTTTGGGGTATGCCTGGTTCCGCTGCCGCAGCGGGAGTCTGCAGTGCCGTCTTGCCGATTACAGAACTTGCCGGATACGTGATGAATTATCTCAACCGGTTGAGGTAATCTCTGTTTTCAGACCTTGTCACGAGAGGTGACCTCTGATGGCGTCCGGTTATTTTGAATATTTGCGCGATTTGTTGATCGAACGCTCCGGCCTTGTCTTGACGCCGGATAAGTCGTATCTGATTGAAACGCGCCTGATGCCTGTAGCGCTTAGCATGGGTTACCAAAATATCGAGGAAATGGTACAGGTCCTCAAGAGTAGCCGCAATGAGACCTTGGTCACCGCGATTTGTGAGGCGATGAATACCCACGAATCATTGTTCTTTCGTGATCAAGTCCCGTTCGATCTGTTTAAGACTTTAATTTTGCCGCAACTTTTAAAGCGACGCGCCGATAAACGTCATTTTCGGATTTGGTGTGCGGCATGTTCTACCGGTCAGGAACCTTATTCCTTGGCTATGGTCCTCAAAGCCGCGACCGCAAAGCTTAAAGGTTGGAAAACGGAGATCATTGCCACCGATATATCCCATTCGGTGTTAGCGCGTGCACGTAAAGGTCTGTTCTCTCAGTTTGAAATTCAGCGCGGCCTGCCGGTGCAGATGCTGGTCAAACATTTTTCCCATATAGGTGAGCATTGGCAATTGAATCAAGATATCCGCGATATGGTGGATTTTAGGCATTACAATCTTCTGACGGAGCCCAAATTATTGGGTATGTTTGATATGATTTTGTGCCGCAATGTTTTGATTTACTTCAATGTTGAAACCAAAACGCAGGTCTTAAGTTCTATCGGCAGCGTTTTGCGTGATGATGGCGTTTTGTTTTTGGGCAGTGCGGAATCTACCATGGGGCTTACCGACAAGCTTTGGCCCGTGGAAGCTGGTTGTGGCGTTTACAGGCACTCCCACATCACCTCATGCATCGCCGACGCCCTTGAAACGAAACATTTCGGGGCGTAACACTACGTTATTGATCATATGAGGTCTTAAGCCTGCTTGGCTTGGGGGGGCTCTTCAGGGTCGCGCAACACATAACCGCGTCCCCAGACGGTTTCGATGTAATTTTCGCCATCGGTTGCATCTGACAGCTTCTTGCGCAGCTTGCAAATGAAGACGTCAATGATTTTGAGTTCCGGTTCATCCATGCCGCCATAGAGATGATTGAGAAACATCTCCTTGGTCAAGGTGGTGCCTTTACGCAGGCTGAGCAGCTCCAATATACCGTATTCTTTGCCGGTCAAATGAATCGATTGGCCTTCCACCTCGACGGTGGAGGTGTCCAAATTAACCGCCAATTTACCGGTTGTGATGATCGACTGGCTGTGGCCTTGGCTACGCCGGACGATGGCCTGAATACGTGCCAAAAGCTCAGCCTTATCGAACGGCTTGGTCAGGTAATCATCGGCACCACTGCCAAGGCCTTTGACCTTCGTCTCGGGTTCGGTCTGGCCTGACAGGATCAGCACCGGTGTTTCGACACGGGCATCACGCAAGCGACGCAAGACTTCAAGGCCGTCCATATCAGGCAGCATCAAATCCAATATAATAATGTCGTAATCATAAAGCTTGCCAATCTCGAGGCCATCCTCGCCGAGGTCAGTCGAATCCACCACCATACCGGCGGTTTTCAACATCAACTCGACGCTTTGCGCCACCGCTGGATCGTCTTCAACAAGCAGGACGCGCATGAGTGCGAAACTCCCTCTAGAAACTGCTTGTTAACCATATATCTAGTAGAGCGCACATTCAAGATGCCAAGTGATGGTCGTATTTATTTTATTAACCTTCGTTAACGTGTTGATACACATGGGTTGCTTTACCAACCTTTAAAGGGTACGGGGGTATGGTCTATGCTGTTGTGCGATGCAGAAGCATGCATGTGTTCATTTAGGCCTTTTCGATTCGCACAGAATGGTGAGCTTTGGGCCTGAATACACGAGGATTTTAGGTGCCCGTTTACGTTAATAACATCATCAATGAAGTCGAACGCCTGCCCGATTTTGAAATCTACGGCCAGGTTGCGGCGGTGGTTGGTTTGCTGGTTGAGGTCACAGGCGTCGAAGGCGTCTTCTCCATCAGCGATCATTGCTACATTATTGCCCGGGGCGGTCGGCGCATTGCCTGTGAAGTGGTGGGCTTTCGCGAAGACCGGGCGTTGCTGATGCCGTTCGGTGCACTTGATGGTGTGAGCTTGGGTTGCCGGGTTGAAGTGGGCTCTGCCGAGCCGGTGATTTATCCTTCCGAAGGATGGCTGGGGCGTGTGATCAATGCATTTGGCGAGCCCATCGACGGCAAGGGCCCGCTGCCCAACGGCAACATTTCTTATCCCGTCCAAAATGCCCCGCCGCCTGCGCACCTGCGCCAACGCGTCGGTGGAAAATTAGATTTGGGCGTGCGCGCCATGAACGCGTTTTTGACCTGCTGCCAAGGTCAGCGCATGGGCATCTTTGCGGGGTCCGGCGTTGGCAAGTCAACTTTGATGTCGATGATGGCGCGTAACACCGACGCCCAGGTCAGCGTGATCGGCTTGATCGGCGAACGTGGCCGCGAAGCCCGCGAATTTATTGAAGATGATTTGGGCGAAGAAGGCCTGGCGCGATCGGTGGTGATTGTCGCCACATCGAACGAACCGCCGCTGTTGCGCCGCCAAGCGGCTTACACCACGTTGACCACCGCGGAATTTTTTCGCGATCAGAACAAGGATGTTTTGTGCCTGATGGACAGTGTCACCCGCTTTGCCATGGCCCAACGCGAGATTTCTTTGTCGGTTGGCGAACCTCCTGCTTCGAAGGGCTATACGCCGTCCGTTTTTGCCGAATTGCCGCGTTTGTTAGAACGTGCCGGGCCGGGCCTTGAAGGTCAGGGCTCCATCACGGGGTTGTTCACCGTATTGGTGGAAGGTGACGACCACAACGAGCCGATTGCCGATGCGGTGCGCGGTATCTTGGATGGTCACGTGGTTTTGGATCGCGAAATTGCCGAACGTGGTCGTTTTCCCGCCGTCAACATCTTGAAAAGCGTTTCGCGCACCATGCCCGATTGCAATTCGGATGATGAAAATGCCATGGTCAGTCGCGCCAAGCGCTTGATTTCCACTTATGACGATATGGCTGAACTGATCCGATTGGGGGCGTATCGACGCGGTACCGATCCAGAAGTTGATGAAGCCATACATTTCCACCGTCCGTTGGAGGACTTCCTCAGCCAAAGAAAAGGTGAATTTACGGACTTGGCAACGTGTTATGCGCAACTGTCCGAGGTGTTGAACATGAACGCTGCGGGCCAAGAAACACCGCCGCAGCCGGGTGCCGCGCCTCAAGCAGGGGTGGCGCAACCACAATTGCCGCAGCCGGTTCAACAACTTGGTGCGGCTTCTGCACCGGGGGGCGTTGCACCAACTAATCTTGCCGGTTCTGCGGTGCAGCCGAGCTTGGCACCCGGCTTGGCCGCTGGTCAACCGACAGGTCAACCGACTGGCCAACCCTTGGGCCAAGCTCCCGTAACGTCATCGGGGTTAACTATGCCAGCCATGCCCAGCATGGGCACACCGACAGACACAAAATGATCAATGATCGACGCGTTACGCAACGACGTATCGTTTGATACACTAACTTTGAGGGCTTGAAACTTGGCAGCGAACATCAAAAACCTGATCCGCCTCCACGAATGGACCGTAGATGAAAAACGTCGAAAGCTTGGCGAATTACTGCGCTTACAGGGCGAGCTGGAGGATCAAGTTAAACAACTGGAAGAAGATTTGGTGCGCGAGCAACACGCCGCGGCCTCAGATCCGACGCTGGCGGGCCTGACCTACGGTGCCTATGCTAAAAAGGTCATCCAACGTAGAGAGAATCTACAAGAATCCATCGATCAGATGGAGATGGTTATCGGTCATGCCCAAGATGAACTCTCTGAGGCTTATCGTGAGCTCAAAAAATATGAAATTGTCGATCGCAATCGTCAACGCCGCCATGAGCAACAACAAGACCGTCGCGAACAAATCATGCTCGATGAAATCGCCATCAACCAACATCGGCGAAAAAAGGCTAAGGTGGGCTAAACGCCAACGCATTTTCTAGGCGGTCGTTTCCCCAAAATAATTCTTGATCACGTAAGAATGTAGGTGCGCCAAAAATATTGAGGGTCGAAGCGTGTTCGGTTTGCAAACGCAGGCGGGCCTTGTTGCCATCAGAAAATGCTAGCCCCCAAATGTCGTCGATGTTATCGGCCGCTACAGCCGTGAGGATGGTTCGCAATACGTCCTCACACGCCATATCATCACCGCGACCGAAATAGGCTTCGAAGACACCCTTGGTGAAGCTCGCTCCCCAATTTTGATCGGCCCCCAAAATGGCGATGCGCGCGGCCTTGACGGCGTTGCCAGGAAAGGGATCTGGGCGTTTGAATGCCAGACCCTGAGCATCGCAGCAACGTTTCATATCACGCCACATATATTGTAGTTTTGCCGGTTGGGCGTTGAACGGGCTGTCTTGATAGCCCAGTTGGCGAAAAATCGGTCCCAGTAAAAACGGTTTCCAATTGACCACGATTTGGTGGCGGGCGGCTTCGGCTTCGATGCGCATGGCCGACAGGTAAGAATACGGGCTGGCGAATTCATACCAAAAATCAATAGATCTGTTTTTTGACATTTAAAGGCGCACCAATCTGGTGAGCAAGGCAGGGTTGTCCCATTCGGGCTGGCGATCTTCGATGACCACGGCATGGGTCTCAACCGCGTGGTGCTGCAATTCGGGAACGCTGATGGCGATTTGCACCCAGCGTGTGATGACTTCGTTGTTGATGTCACTCAGCACCGTGACCGCCAAATCTTCGGGACTGTCCCAAATTTGTGTGGACAGGGCTTCTAGATAAGTGCCGAAGGAACGTGCTTGCAAGATGTGTTTGTCGGGCACGTAGCGCATTTCCACCACTTGCCGAGCCCTGCCACTGCCAGTGCCCCCGCCGCCCCCGGGCAAATGGCCGGTCAGCGTAACCAAATAGTCGAGCTGTTTATCGGGATTGTTGCCGATCACCAACAAGGCGCGGCGCTCAATTAAATCCATCATGGTCTCCTTCATCGCGTTTGCATATTACCCCGTCGGGCTGGGCGCGAAAAGTCCTGACTGAGGGAAGGGCGTAGATCATTTTAAATTTTGAAATAGATCAATGTGAATGGATTTGTGAGGTGCAATTAATTTGTCGTTATGCCCTTGCAAGAATATAGTCTGGGGTATATATCATGTAAATCTAATATAACGAATGTGGCCAATCGATACTGTCAAAACCACATCGAAACAACCCCGAAGGACACGCAGATGTTTGAACTTTTTTTTGTATGGGCTATTTCCGCACTGGCGCTTGGTTTTGGTGTGGTGATGGTTTCTCTGTTTGTGCATTCCGTTCTGTCCGGCCTCGGACGGTTGGTGTTTATTGATCCCGAAGCGGCCACAGACTCCGTGAACCTGAACGGACACAGCGCGGCTTAAGTTCTGTTTCTTTAGCGCTCCTCACTAGGCGTAAAGCCCAGGGTGGGGTGCACTTGGGTCAATGGGGGGGAACTCTGTAAAGTTTCCCGGGGCGGCTTGAAAGGCTACCCCGCCGCCCAGTCCAGCCAGTTCTTGTGCGGCCATAAAGATCGTGCCGATTTCCGTACGCCATTGATCGGGCAAGGGCACTTGCGTGCGGATGATCAGGTCAAGTTTATGTTGCTCGGCTTTGGCCAGTCCATCGATTTGCACATGACCAATATTGGACAACGTTAGATCGAGAATGAAGCGGACGCCATCGTCGTCGCCTTCTTCGTCTTGCGCTTCGTCGCCGCCGCGGTAATACATGCGGACTTGTTCCACTTCACCACCTCCCCACAGCGGCACCAATGCCAATTTCCAATCGCCCGATTGCGGTTCATCGGCCATTTTTGACATGATTGAAAAATCGCCGCTCAAGCGTTTCATCAGGCCGGGGCGCTCGCGATCGATGAGGCGGGTTGCGTTTTCACCCAGCCAAGCCGAAAAATCTCCGCCCTTAAGGGCATTGAGAAAAAACAGCATCTGACTTGTCAGTTTTGCCCCAGGCTGAGGAATCGCGTTTTGCGCCACCTGCTGAAAGCGCGATGGATCGATTTGGGCCAAGGCTTTGAGGCCATCATCCAAATCAGACCAAGCCCGAGCCTGAACCAAGGTGTCTGCAGGACCGGTTTGTCCCAACTTGGCCCCAAGCTGAGGCGTCGGCAACAGCGGTGCGGTTTCCAATTTAAACACCACTTGGGTGCCGATGCTCAATGCGGATTGGGCGTTCAAGGCAAAGGTTGAATGCGGTGTTTGCACGATCGGCTGACCTTGCGGCGTGGTCCCAGTGATGGTGCCGGTTAGGGTCGTACCCTGAATTAAGCCGCCGCTGGTCGGCGGTGTGGGGGTGCTGAGTGCGGCACTGGGCGCATTGATGCGCACGATCGAAAGGGTGAAACGTGTGCCCGTGGGTAAGGTGATTTGGCGGGGCGTGTTCGAAGTCTGGGGTGCTGAGGTTGTGGGTGGTTGAGCCGTTGGCTGTGCCGTAGTGGTGGACGTTTGTGGTGTGGTGGCTGAGGGGGCCGTGCTCGGCGCGGGTGTCGAAACAGTCGCCGCCTGGACCGCTGGGCCGGGTTGCACTTGGGGTGCGGCTTGTGGGGTGGTTGCAACTGGGGCTTGTGATGAGGCTGGAACGGCCGCTTGCGGCGGCGTTGACGCTGGCACAGCCGCGGGCGTTGTGAGAACTGCGGGCCGCACCAAGGTTGCCGTTACGCGTGTGCCTTGGCTGAGGGGCAGCGGAGCTTGGGGCTTAGCGGCTTGCAGCCCGTTTGGGCCATTTTTCAAGGCAATTTGGGCCGCTTGTACGGGCTTGCCATTCAGTTCGGAAATCAAAAAAGCGGGTTGGGGGCTGAGTGTGGTTAACGTCAGCGTCAACGCTGCCCCCTTGGGGATCGCCATTGCGGTTTGCAAGGTGATCGGCCCTAGTGCGGTTTGCACCAAGATTTGATTGGCCGGTAAGGCTTGGCTTGGCTGTGGTGGGACCGTCGCCGCAAGGCTTTGGCCGAGTGTCATCTGGCTGAGTGCGGGCGGTATCTTCACAGCGGTGGCAATAGCCGAGTTTGCTGGCACGCTCACAGGCGTCGTGGGGGGCGGAGGTGGTGGTTGTACGGTTTGCATATCGTAACCTTCCGGGTTTCTCCAGGGGTTCTGACGGTGTCTGCCCACGTTTTAGTGTATGTGAATGCCTATTGTATCAGTTTGCGCGCAATCATTGTGATGTCGTGGGCGGCTTCTGAATTGGGGTAGCGTGTTAACAAAGGCACTTGGGCTTTGATGGTCTCGCGCACCTTGGGATCTCGGCGTACGACCCCTAATAATGGAGGAGAAATCTTTAAAAATCCTTCACAGGCCTTCAAAAGGGTGTTGTAGGTGCGCTCGCCCTCACGTGTTGAATTGGCGGCGTTGATGACGATGCGGATGTCCAGTTTGGGCCGTTCCATGTGGGTGAGCTTGATAAAGGCATAGGCATCGGTCAGTGATGTGGGTTCATCCGTGGCCACCACCATGCAGGTGCCGACGTTATGGGTCAGTTGACGCACGGTGCGTTCGACCCCGGCACCCAGGTCCAAAATGACATGGTCATAAGCCTGCGCCAGAAGGGCAAGGTCTTCGTTCAACATCCGCAGGCGTGATGTGGGAATGTTGGCCAATCCACCAGACCCGGACCGCCCGGCGATGATGTCAAAGCCCCCCAGGGGAAAAGGCAGGACCGCTTGGTTGAGCGTTAATCGCCCGGCAATCACCGAGCCCAAATCTTGTTTCGGCATCAGGCCCAATTGAATGTCGAGGTTGGCCAACCCGAGATCGCCATCAAACAGCAAGACTTTGCGTTCTTTGTTAGCCAGGGCATTGGCCAAGGTGATGGCCATGAAGGTTTTGCCCACCCCGCCCTTGCCCGAGGCCACGGCCAGAATGTTTTGACCCTTTCCGCGTTTGGCGGGGGAAGGGGCCATATTTACAGCGTTTTCGAGTGTGTTCGACATGATGTGAGACTAACTCCCCTTAGACCTGACCGACAGTCTTGATTTTGGCTTTGGGGTGAATTTCGTTTTGGCTCATCACCACGGTGCTCGGACGGAAACGCTCGATGATGGAGCGCACATAGGGGCGTATGCCGGGACTGGTCAAGAGGGCCGGCACTTCGCCCATCATGGCTTGGCGCTCATAGGCGTTGCGCAGCGCCGAGATAAATTCTTGCAAATAGGTCGGAGGCATCGACAGTTGGCGGTCGTCACCTTGGCCCACCAGGGCTTCCGCAAAGCGCTGTTCCCATTCGGGTGACAGTGATAATAGCACGATGGCACCTTGTTCATTGGCGTTCATATCGCTGATTTGGCGTGCCAGTCGGGCTCGCACGTGTTCGGTGATCATGGTCACATTGCGGGTCATGCCACAGGCTTCAGAAATGCCTTCGAGGATGGTCGGCAGATCTCGGATCGACACCCGTTCGGTCAAAAGATTTTGCAAGACACGCTGGGTGCCGCCCATGGAAATCTGAGTCGGGATCATATCCTCAATCAATTTTTTGTGATCGTCGTCCAACTCATCGATCAATTTTTGCGTCTCCGCATAGGACAACAATTCAGGCATGTTGTCTTTGATCACTTCGGTCAAATGGGTGGTGATGACGGTGGCCGGATCGACCACGGTGTAGCCACGAAACAGGGCCTCTTCGCGGTTTTGCTCATCAATCCACATGGCCGGTAGGCCGAACGTGGGTTCGGTGGTTTTTTCACCGGGCAAGGTGATTTCTTCGCCGCGTGGGTCCATCACCAACAACATGGTGGGACGTAAATCACCACGCCCGGCTTCGATTTCTTTGGCGCGCACGACGTAGGTGTTGGCATCCAATTGCATGTTGTCTTGGATGCGCACCGACGGCATGACAAAGCCCATTTCGGTGGCGATCTGACGGCGAAGGGCTTTGATTTGGTCGGTCAGGCGCTTGCCATCGCGCGGGTTGTTGATCAATGACAGCAAGCCGTAGCCGAGCTCAAGGCGCAAGAGATCGATTTTGAGGGCCGAGGAAATCGGTTCCTCCGGCATGGCCTGTGATTCTTCGACCTCCGCAGCTTGGGCTTCTTCAAACTCTTTGGCTTGGGTCTTATTTAACTTACTGTTGGTGATGTAGGCCGTTACCCCGGTGAGCAACGACAGCACGATGAAGGGAATAAACGGGATGCCCGGTAGAAAGGCTAAAGCACCCAACAAAAACGAGCTCAAGCCCATGGCGCGGGGTTGCCCGCCGA
>JAESUA010000032.1 GCA_016763255.1 Magnetovibrio sp.
ATGATGTTTTCCGCTTCGTATGCCTGCGCACCCAAAACACGCACCGCATGGTAGTGGCTGAGCAAGATGTATTTGACCGGAAGATCGGTGATTTCACGAATTTTAGAGATCACCTTTTTCGCCATATGCGGAGTCGCCTGGGTATCGATCACCATCACACCTTCATCGCCGATGATCACGCCGGTATTGGGATCACCTTCGGCGGTGTAGGCATACGCGCCTTCACCAAGCTTGGTGGAGCTAACGGTTTTATCGCCCAGGTCACCGGTCGAAGCAAAAGTCTTGGTCATTTCGGGTAGGCTCCTTAAGAACTCGTTGGGCGGCACAGTGCATGTTCGCACCGTGCCGCCATGATGGATTTTATAATTTGAGCAATCAGCCCATTTCGCCACGGGCGATGGTCATGGCCTCGGACAAAACCTCTGTATCACCGATGTGATTGGCCAGCAGCAAAATCAATTTGGCATTGACGCTGAGGCTCTGCTCATCACCAAGATCACGATGCATATCGATCAGGTCCTGATAAAAATCATCGGACTTGGCGATGTTGGGTTGGGTGTTTAAAGACATCTTTAAGTCTCTCCTATCAATAACTATGCGCGGCCAGAATCACGGGCGGTGGCAAGATTGAGGGCGGCGGAAATTTTGCCTTGATCGAAGCTGCGCCAGCGCGCGGCCACATGTTGATCGGGACGCAACAAGTACGTGGTGCCGGGCTGGCCGTCGTAGCGTTCAGCCAAGCGGTCCTTGGCATCGATGATGTCTTTGCCGACCACCATCACATCGCAACGGATGCCATCAACCACGATGTCGCTGACACCGGGGTCTTGGCCAAACACCAAGGCCGTGAAGCGTTCGCCAACGGTATTGAGGAACCAACCGTCTTCGCCGTTTGTGGTGATCGGGGCATCTGCACAGTTGGTGCCGGGGCGCATCTCACCGGCAAAATCAGCGGTATCAGCGGTGTTGAGCGAACTGTTAATATAAGGTGTGGGCATCGACAAACGACCCGAGTTCACCAGCGGACGGGCAAACTCATTTTCATTGGCCAAGTCCAAAACCGCATCGCGAAACGCCGTGCTGACGGTGCTTTTGGGCGAGATGAAATCGGTTGAACGGGTTGAGTTCATCAAGTTATCGGCGGCCGCGAAAACACGTTCTTCTGAGTAGGTGTTCAACAGACTGTCGGGGGCATTGGCATCGATGACCAATTTGAGCTTCCAGCCCAGATTGTCAATGTCTTGCACCCCGGTATTGGCACCACGGGCACCAAACGGCGACACCTGGTGAGCGCTATCACCGGCAAAAAACACATGGCCGCAGCGAAAATCTTGCAACTGGCGACAGGCGAATTGATAAACGGACACCCATTCCAGTTCAAATTCTTTATCTTCGCCGAGCATGGCTTTCAGCAACGGGATGACATTTTCCGGCTTTTTGGCTTCTTCCGGATCGGCGTCCCAGCCCAGCTGGAAATCGATCCGGTAGACATCATCGGATTGCTTGTGCAGCAACACCGACTGGCCGCGATGGAACGGTGGGTTGAACCAGAACCAGCGTTCCGCCGGAAAATCGGCCTTCATCACCACGTCGGCGATCAAGAAACGATCTTGGAAAAACTGGCCTTCAAATTCCATGCCGAGCATTTTGCGGGCATCGGAATTGGCCCCATCACACGCCACCACCCAATCGGCTTCCATGGCATAGACGCCATCGGGGGTTTCCACCTGCAGTTTGACGTAGCTGTCGTCGTCAACATTCTTGATGGAAATGGTTTTTGATTTCCAGCGAAGGTCGATCAAATCGCCATAATCCTTGCAGCGTTCGATCATATATTCTTCAAGGTAGTACTGCTGCAAATTGATGAAGGCGGGAATTTTGTGATCTTCTTCGGGTAACAGATCAAATTCATAGACCTGTTTATCATCGCGAAACACACGGCCGACTTTCCATTCGACGCTTTTTTCGATCATCGGCTTGGCGCAACCCAAACGGTCCCAAACTTCCAGCGGGCGTTTGGCATAACACACCGCACGCGAACCGATGGAGACGGTGTTGCCGTCATCTAAGATCACCGTCTTGATGCCTTGCTCGGCAAATTGTAGGGCGGTGGTCAGGCCGACCGGACCGGCACCGATGACCACCGCTTGATGGCGCACGGCGGTCCCGGTTTTTTGCTCGTCCGATTGAACGTATTCAAATTCGGGGTACTCATAAGTCTGTAACATTATATTTAGTCTCCCTGTGCGTTGCGCCTTTATTGATGAGGCTCGTAACGCACGACTTTTTGATCGATGGCACCAAATATCGTACGGCCTTGGCATCCTTCATTTCAATGCGGATGCGATCACCAAACTTCATGAACGAGGTTTTCGCAGCGCCTTCATCGATGGTTTCGATCATGCGGATTTCGGCGATGCACGAATATCCCAATCCCCCCTCGGAAATCGGTTTGCCCGGTTGACCGTTCAATTTATTTGACACCGTGCCGGACCCGATCACCGCGCCCGCGCCCAACGGGCGGGACTTGGCGGCATGGGATATCAACTTGGGAAAATTAAAGGTCATGTCGACACCCGCTTCGGGTTTGCCAAACGGCTGATCGTTTAAGAATGACATCAAGGGCAATTCAACCTTGCCTTCTTTCCAGGCATCACCCATTTCATCGGGGGTCACCGCAACCGGCGAAAAAGCGCTGGAAGGTTTGGACTGAAAAAAGCCAAACCCCTTGGCCAATTCACCAGGGATCAATCCGCGCAAGGACACATCGTTAACCAACATCAAGAGCTTGATGTGATCACCGGCCTTAGCATCGCAAATTGCCATCGGTACATCATCGGTGATCACCGCGATTTCGGCTTCAAAATCGATGCCCCATTCTTCGGTTTCCATCTCGATATCATCACGCGGACCAATGAATTGATCGGAGCCGCCTTGATACATCAAGGGATCGGTCCAAAAGCTTTCCGGCAAGACTGCGCCACGGGCTTTGCGCACCAATTCAACATGGTTCACATATGCCGAACCATCGGCCCATTGGTACGAACGCGGCAGCGGCGATTCACATTTGGCCTGATCAAAATCAACAGCCCCATCTACGTCTGCGTTATTGAGGCGATCTGACAGGGCCGCTAATTTCGGCGCAATTTCAGCCCAATTTTCGAGGGCCGCCTGCATCGTCACGGCGATGTCGGTGGCGGGCGCGCAGATCTTAAGATCACGCGAAACAACCACCAACACACCATCACGGGTGCCGTTTTTTAGGGTAGCGAGCTTCATATTGCGGGTTCCTTTAGCCGAATTCTTTGGTGTGCATCCACTGGGCTTGCTTGGGCGCTTTTTTGGTTTTGTCCCACTCTTCAAGCATTTCCCATTTCACGTCGTCGAGCTTCTTGCTCATTTCCGGGGTGCCGGTGTTCACGGCCAATTCCAGACGGTGACCATTGGGGTCGCGGAAATAGATGGACTCAAAAATCGTGTGATCGGTCACACCCAGAACTTCGATACCATCGGCTTCGAGGCGGGCCCGGACTTTTTCAATGTAGTCCATGGAATCAACGCGGAACGCCAAGTGCTGCACCCAGTCCGGGGTATTCGGATCACGGCCCATTTCCGGCGAATTGGGAATTTCAAAAAATGCCAAGACGTTGCCATTGCCCGCATCCAAGAAGATATGCATGTAAGGGTCCGGTGCCTTGGTCGAAGGAACCTGGTCTTCGGCAATCGCCAAAACAAAATCCATGTCCAGATATTTGCCATACCATTCGACGGTTTCCTTGGCATTTTTGCAGCGATAGGCAACGTGATGAATTTGTTCAATAGGCATGAGAGCCTCCCTTTTCGTATTTTTGCTCCTCAGCGCCCCGCACGTGGCCTGGCGCCCCTTGTTCTCTTGACTCGATCATTAGTTACAAATGAAATGAAAGCAATATAATTATTCTGAATTTAGCTACGTATGGGGGTATACGGACCCCATAAATTGCCCAAGAATTTCTCTATAACTAAAATTTAATCATCCAATATCAATTACATAAAATGAATTTGCGAAAATATCTTGAAATTAGTTTCATCTGCAATGATTATTGTTTCATACGAAATTAGCTCACCTCTCCAACAACAGGCGGGGTCTCCAATCGGGTTTTTTCGAAAAAGCCTGCAGACGTCGGCACTTAGAGTATCCGGCGCGGCAAAAAACCAAATAAGGCATACCGAACTGGGAGGTTCAAACACATGAAACGCATTGCCACTTTCGCCTTGGCCGCAGCAGGCCTTTTGGCCGCCACGGCCGTACAAGCGCAAACCATCACCTTAAAAATCAGCCACTTTCTGCCCTCCTCACATCCGACGCAGAAAGACTTTTTGGAGCCGTGGGCCAGGCAGTTGGAAGAAAAAACCGGCGGCAAGGTTAAGGTTGAAATCTACCCTGCCGGTTCCGCGTTCGGTCATGTCGCCAAACAGCTCGATCAGGTCAAAGCCGGCGTCGTCGATATCGCCCACGGCCTCACCGGAATTCCCCGTGGCCGTTTGCCGCGCACCCTGGTTACCGATTTGCCGTTCCTGGTCAAAACAGCAGATGCCGCATCGCGCACCTTGTGGGATCTCTATAAAGATGGCGACATCGCACCGGAATACAAAGGCCTAAAAGTGTTGGCCCTGCACGCCCACAATGCCGGACTGATCCACACCCGCGACAAACAAGTTAAAACCATGGAAGACATGAAGGGCTTGCGCCTACGCACCCCTTCTGCGGCCGTCGCGATGATGCTCAAACAGCTGGGCGGCACCCCGGTGGGCCTGCCCCCAACCCAGGTTTATGAAAACCTGCAAAAAGGTGTCATCGACGGCAATGTGTTTCCCTATGAAGCGGTGCACGGATTCAAATTGCATGAAGTTTTGAATTATCACCTTGATGCCAAGGCCTACACCACCAGCTTTTATTTCGTCATGAACCAGCGTAAATTCGACGCGCTGCCCGCAGACGTGCGCCAGGCCATCGACGAAATTTCCGGCCAAGTCTTGGTCAATAAGTTCGGCCCGTGGTGGAACACTTGGGACGAAGCCGGCAAGCAAGATATCAAAAACAAAGGCAGCGTGGTCACTGAACTTTCTGACGCCGAACGCGCACGCTGGCGTGAAGCCTTGGCCCCGACCATCGATGCTTATCTTAAAGGCATGGAGGACAAGGGTATCGCCAACGCACGTAAAATTTATGCCAAGGCTCAAGCCCTGGTCGCCAAATACGAAAAGTAAGACCCACGTCACGATGAGGTTCGGCCACTTCGCCGGGCCTCATCAGCCCTTTCCAAGAGGCCCGATATGTTCGAACGCAGCCATTCCATCCTTTTGCATCTCACCCGCTGGAGCGCTTGGCTCGGCATGCTTTTTTTGCTTGGTGCCATGTTGGTGACCACGGCCGATGTGGTTTTACGCAAGATCAATGGCCGGGGCATTTTTGGCACCGTGGACATCGTGCAAATGATGATCATGGGCGCGGCCTATCTTTCAATCCCTTATGGATTTCTCACCCGCAGCCACGTTTCGGTATCGGTCATAGTCGACATGTTTGACCGGCGCGCCACCGCCCTAACCAATTTATTGGCCGCCATTTTAGGCCTTGCATTCATGGGTGCCATCGCTTGGCTTGGTTTGGGTCAAGCCATAATGCAAGCCGAATATGGCGACATTTCGCTGACCTTGGGCATTCCCATAACCTACTACTGGGCGCTACTCTTATTTGGTTCTGGCCTGTCGGCGCTGGTCTGCCTGCACATGAGTTTGGAAGCATTGATGATTGTCATCACCGGACGCACACGCTTCACCCCCACCACTATGAAACGCGAGGACTGAGCCATGTCCCCAATCACACTCGGCCTCATCGCCTTTGCCGGTATGTTCGTACTGATCGGCTTGCGGGTACCGGTGGCTATTGCCATGGGCGTTGTCGGCGCAATCGGTGGATGGATACTCAACGGCACCGATAGTGTCGCTTTCATCATGGGTTCGGTGCCGTTCGAAGCGGTTTTCCCCTACAGCCTTTCGGTCATTCCGCTGTTTGTTTTGATGGGTGTGTTCGCGGCGCGGGCGGGGCTTTCAAGCTCACTTTATGACGCCGTCAACGCGTTCATCGGCCATTATCGCGGTGGACTTGCGATGGCCACCATCGGCGCATGCGCCGCATTTGGTGCGATTTGTGGATCAAGTTTGGCCACCGCCGCTACCATGTGCCGCGTCGCCATGCCGCAGATGCGCCGACACAATTACGACGACGGCCTCGCCGCCGCTACGGTCGCCGCGGGCGGTACCTTAGGCGTGTTGATCCCGCCGTCGGTGATCATGGTGATCTACGCCATCCTCACCGAGCAATCGATCGGCAAAATGTTTGCCGCGGCACTGATCCCCGGCGTGATTGCGACCGCCCTTTATATGGCTGCGGTGTTCGTTCAGACGTGGCGCAATCCAGACCTTGGTCCGCCGGCGAACGCGTCGATTGGTACGGCCGCATGGTTGCGATCAAAAATGTCTGGATGGTCTTGCTGTTGTTTGGGGTGGTCATCGGCGGCATTTATATGGGATGGTTTTCGCCCACCGAAGCCGCAGCCATCGGTGCCATGGGGGCTTTTTTCCTGGCCTTGATCAAGCGCATGATCAATATGTCGGTGCTCAAAGAATGCTTCACCGAAACCGCCTCGACCAGTGGCATGATTTTCCTGATATTGGTCGGCACCGCATTATTCAATTATTTTGTTGAAACCACCGGCATGCCTCAAGCCCTGATCGCCCAAGTGAGTGGCCTGGGCTGGCCGCCGATGGCGATCCTCATCATGCTGGTGGTATTTTACATCTTCCTGGGCTGCTTTATGGATGCCCTGTCGATGTTGTTGTTGACCTTGCCGTTCGTCTTTCCGCTGATCGTCAGCCTGGGTTTTGATCCCATTTGGTTTGGTATCATCATGGTCTCGGTGGTTGAGGTCGGCCTGATCACCCCACCTGTGGGCATGAACCTGTTCATCATCATGGCCGGCACGCCGGGCCTCAAGCTGCAAGTGATCAGCCGTGGGGTATTGGCATTTTTGTTGGCCGACGTGGTGCGTCTGGCGCTATTGATTTTGATCCCTGGGCTGTCGTTGTGGCTGCCGACGTTGATGGAGTAAGCACGTGAGCAATGTGATGCAATGGAAACCGGAATATTCCGTCGGTATTGAAGAAATCGACCGTCAACATCAAGGCTTGATCGAACTGATCAACCTGTTGTCCCGAGATGAAATCAGCACCGGCCTGATGGCCCGCATGTTTGACGAACTCGAAGCCTACACCAAGGAACATTTCACAACCGAAGAACGCCTGCTAAAAACAGCTGGCTTTGATGACTTAAAAGCCCATCGCAAGGAACACAAAGCGTTTGAGCAATGGCTGAGCGCGGTGCGCCAGACCTATGGTGTGGGGGTGACCTCACCGGCGCTTTTGGCGCAATCGGTCAATGCGTTTTTGCGCGACTGGCTGGTTAATCACATCTTGTCGTCCGATATGGCCTACAAAGACCATGTTGCGGCAAACCGCAGCACATATCTAGGGGAATAGACGTGCCGAACGACCAACAAGATATCGAATTCCAACTCGCCACGTACTTTCCTTATATGGTGCGCATCTTCTATCGCGATGTCAGCCAGACGGTGAAAGATGTCTACACCACCATTTTCGGTCTTTCGGTTTCCGAATGGCGCACCATGTCGGTGCTGAACGATTTTGAACCTTTATCGGCCAAGGAAATCGTCTCGCGCTCTTCCATGGACAAGGTCAATGTGTCGCGTTCCATCTCCAGCCTGCAAAGAAGGAAATACTTGGAACGCCACATCGACCCAGCGGATCGCCGTCGGGTTTTGCTGCGCCTGACCCGCCAAGGCAAACAGGTGATGATTGAGCTGATCCCCCTGGTGCAAGAAATCGAACGCGATTTGCTCAAAGGTCTCAGTGCGGTTGAGCGCGAGACCCTGGTGAAGCTGATGCGCAAGGTGAGCCTCAACGCCCATGCCATTCAACCACCCACATCAGATGCTCAAATGAAGAAAGTTGGCACATGATCAAGCTCTATACCTATTGGCGTTCCTCGGCTGCGTATCGGGTGCGTATCGCCTTAGCGCTTAAAAATGTGCCTTATGAAAGCGCCTATGTACACTTGGTGCGTGATGGTGGCGAGCAACTCAAATCTGAGTATGATGCCATCAACCCGCAACATTTGGTTCCGGCCTTGGAGCTCGACGACGCCACCGTGCTGACCCAATCCATGGCGATTTTGGAATATCTCGAAGACGCTTACCCGGACCAGCCCTTGCTGCCCAAAGATGCCAAGGCAAAAGCCCGCGTGCGGGCTCTGTGCCAAGCGGTGGCCAGCGACATGCATCCGCTCAACAATTTGCGGGTGCTGTCTTATCTCAGCAAAACGCTCAACATTGACGGCGACCAAAAATCCACATGGTACCACCATTGGATCAACATCGGATTTGAAGGCCTCGAACAGCTTTTGGCGCGCTCAACAGATACCGGCGAATTTTGCCACGGCTCCACACCAACCTTGGCGGATGCTTGTCTTATTCCCCAACTTTATAACGCGCGGCGCTTTAAAGTGGATTTAAGCCCTTATGCGCATATTCAACGCATTGAAGCCGCCTGCCAAGACCACCCAGCCTTTGTCGCCGCGGCCCCACAAGCACAAGGAGACGCCACACCATGAGCGAGCAACTCTGGGCTCCGTCGCAAGAGCGCATCCGCGAGAGCGACCTCTATCGTTTTGCCCGTTTGGCTGAACAGGCCCATGGCCTGAGCCTGCCCGATTATGATGCCATCTGGGCGTGGTCCATCGCCCAACCCGAAGCCTTCTGGCAACAGGTTTGGGATTTTTGCGGCGTCATCGGTGATGACGGTGGTGGCCCGGCTTTAAAACATGATGGGGACCTGATCGATGCGACATTTTTCCCCAACGCCAAGCTGAATTTTGCGCAAAATTTCCTGCGTCAAAGCGGCGACGGCGCGGCGATTATTTTCCACGCTGAGAACGGCGAACGCCATGAACTATCGTGGGATCAGCTGCGTGATCAAGTTTCACGCACCGCCCAGGCCTTAAAATCCTATGGGGTCACGCCAGGCGACCGGGTCGCCGGTTTCATGCCCAATATGGCCCAATCCATCATCGCCATGCTGGCCACCGCATCGCTGGGCGCGGTGTGGTCATCGTGCTCGCCCGACTTTGGCGTCAGCGGGGTTTTTGATCGCTTCGGCCAGATCGAACCCAAGGTTTTATTCACCGCCAACGGCTATTTTTACAACGGCAAAAGCTTTGATTCGTTGGCCACCGTGAGCGCGCTTTTGCAACGCATGCCAAGCATCACCAAGGTGGTGGTGGTCCCGCTGACCGAAGACGACCCCGATATTTCCGCCCTGGGGAAAAAGGGCATTTTGTATGCGGATATGCTGCAGCAGCAAACCGGCGGCGAAATCAATTTCGTGGCCATGGATTTTAACGCGCCGCTGTACATCATGTTTTCATCCGGCACTACCGGGGTGCCAAAATGCATCGTGCATCGTGCCGGTGGGGTTTTGCCGCAGCACCTCAAAGAACATCGTTTGCAATGCGATGTGCGTCCCAACGACCGGGTGTTCTATTTCACCACCTGCGGCTGGATGATGTGGAACTGGTTGGTATCTGGCTTGGCCAGTGGTGCCACCGTGGTGCTGTTTGATGGCTCACCATTTTATCCCGACACCGCACGTTTGGCCGACATCGTTGCCCAAGATCACGTGACCCACTTTGGCACCTCGGCCAAATATCTCGACGCCTGTGCCAAGGCGGGCCTAAAGCCCATCGAAAGTCATGACCTTTCCAGCTTGCGGGCAATCTTGTCCACCGGATCGGTGCTATCGCCGGAAGGCTTCGATTATGTTTATGCCCATTGGAAAAAAGACGTCTGCCTATCGTCCATCGCCGGCGGTACCGACATCGTCGGCTGTTTTGCCGGTGGCAGCCCGATCAGCCCGGTGTATCGTGGCGAATGCCAAAAACGTCACCTGGGCATGGATGTGCAGGCCTTTGACGACGACGGCCAGCCGACCATTGGACGCCCCGGTGAGTTGGTGTGCCGCAGCCCACACCCAACCCAGCCGTTGAACTTTTGGCACGATGACGATGGCAGCCGCTATCGCAAGGCATATTACGATACCTACCCTGGCGTCTGGCACCACGGCGACATGATCGAAATATCTGAGCACGGCGGTGTGATCTTCCATGGCCGCTCCGATGCCACGCTCAACCCCGGCGGGGTGCGCATCGGCACGGCGGAAATTTATCGTCAGGTCGAACGCCTCGACGAAGTTTTGGACTCGGTTGTGGTTGGCCAAACCTGGGACGACGACGTGCGCGTGGTGCTGTTCGTCAAATTGCGCGACGCGATCATCCTTGATGAGGACTTGATCAAGCGCATCAAAACCGAAATCCGTACCAACACCACACCGCGCCACGTTCCGGCCAAGGTGCTCAGCGTCAGCGACATCCCGCGCACCAAGTCGGGCAAAATTACCGAACTGGCGGTGCGCGACGTGATCCATGGGCGGGCGGTGAAAAACATCCATGCCCTGGCCAACCCCGAAGCCCTCGACTTATTTAAGGACCGGGTGGAATTGGATGACTGATCTCATAATCATGTGACACCACACAGCATTATGCATGGCTGAATTCGTGTCATATTGGCACGCAGTTTGCTATGCTATCATTGTGATGTGTGGCGGAACGCCTTTTCTCGCATTATGCGATTTGGGGGCGTTCACGAAAGCCTTATGGGGGGACTTGAAAAAGGACCGTTCACCATGAAGCATGAGCTCCCTGATATGGCGTTGCTGCTGGTCGAAGATTCCCAGCCCATGGCGCATGTGTATCAAGAATATCTGCGTCCAGAACCCTACGATGTCACCCATGTGGACACCGGTCGAGGGGCGTTGGATGTGCTTCGTCATTCGCCGCCACGGGTGGTCTTACTGGACCTTAAACTTCCGGACATGGATGGTCTGGATATTCTTTATGAAATTGGTGCAATGGAACTGGACTGCACGGTGATCGTCATCACCGCCAACGGTTCGGTCAAAACCGCAGTCGATGCCATGCGGCGCGGCGCGGCGGATTTTTTAGTCAAACCATTCAACGCCGATCGCTTGATCGTGACCTTAAACAACGCCTTGGAAAAACAAGAGCTGTCTGACACCGTCAAAACCATCTGCGATGAACGCACTACATTTTGCGGTTTCATCGGATCTTCGCTGCCCATGCAAGCCGTTTATCGCATCATTGAAGAAGCCGCCCCCAGCAAGGCCAGTGTGTTCATCACCGGTGAATCCGGTACTGGCAAAGAAGTCTGTGCTGACGCCATTCATCAAAAAAGCCAACGCAAAAACAAACCCTTTATCGCCTTAAACTGCGCCGCAATTCCCAAAGATTTGATGGAAAGTGAAATTTTCGGCCATATCAAAGGGGCGTTCACCGGGGCCATGAAAGATCGCACAGGCGCGGCCCAAGAAGCCGACGGCGGAGTTTTATTTCTTGATGAAATTTGCGATTTAGATTTAAACCTGCAAGCCAAATTGCTGCGATTTATCCAAACCGGAACGATCCAAAAGCTGGGCGGCAACACCCCACAACAAGTCGACGTACGCATCATCTGTGCCACCAACAAATCACCTTGGGCGGAGGTCGAAGCCGGGCGGTTTCGCGAAGATCTGTACTTTCGCCTGCACGTGATCCCGATGGAATTGCCTGCGTTGCGCGTACGCGGCGACGACATCATGGAACTGGCCGAGCATTTTTTGAAAAAGTATGCCGCAGAAGAAGGCAAACCATTTGAAGGCTTCGAAGCGCCCGCCGAAGACGTTTTGCGCAATCATGCATGGCCCGGAAATGTTCGCGAATTGCAAAATATCATCCGCAACATGGTGGTTTTAAACACCGATAACTTTATCACCAATCACATGATGCCGGCACAATTGCAGACCACGGCAGCAACCGCCGCGCCAATCGCGGATGCATCCATTGCCCCGCCAATGATCCACCCTGCACCGCTGGTGATTAAACCAATGAAAGAAGTAGAATGGGATTACATTCAAGAAGCCTTGGCATTGTGCGGCAACAATGTGCCCAAAGCTGCGGCACTCTTGGACATCAGCCCCTCAACAATATATCGGCGCATTCGTGAGTTCAGCCCCCGGCATGCGGCACAGTAATATTATTGTGCCGCACGCGATGTGATGGGCGTGAACAAAAGCCCGTGTGGAGCGGCCAGCCGCAAGGCCGCGATGTGATACAAAAGTTTCACTTCGCCTGCAGCTGCACAGTGGCTCATGTCTTTCCATGACTTCAGTTCTAGAGCCATACTTTCCAGGTCGCCCGACGCCGGTGTGCGGGCCGCAAACGCCCCTCGGGCACTGAAAAAATGCCCCCGTCCGGCACCCAGGTTGCCATGCACGGTGAACGAACCAAGGTGGTGCCACGTCGGTGCCGCATAGCCCGTTTCTTCCAAAAGTTCCCGCTGCACAGCATTTATTGGGGGCTCACCTTTATCCACCATGCCGCCGGGAAAGGTTAGCGAGACATCGCGCAGGCCATGTTTGTACTGGCGCAGGCAGATGACCTTTTCGTTAACCGTTTCAGCGACCACCACAACAAAATCCGGCAACGTCAGTTGGTGGTAATCTTTCACCACATGACCGCTGTCGGTTTCAACCGTTTCCAAGGCGACCTCCATCCACGGGTCGGCCTTATAGACAACCCGACGGTCAAGCACGTCCCAAAGGGGACCGGTATGAGATTTTTTCATCACCACCACTCCGCCGCATGGGCCGCATCGATGCGGCCATAGATATCATCAAGCCGCACGATATCGTCTTCACCCAAATAATCGCCATATTGAACTTCGATCAGGTGCAAGGGTTGCTCGCTAAGATTGGCCAAACGGTGGATCGCTTCAACGGGGATATAGACGAATTCATTTTCATACATTATTTTGGTTTCTTCACCGACGGTGACTTGTGCCTCACCGCTGACGATGATCCAATGTTCGGCGCGATGATGGTGGTATTGCGCCGACAACTTTCCACCGGGATCAACAACGATGTGTTTGACCTGATGCATGCCGCCATGATGGATGCCTTGATAGGTTCCCCACGGACGATGCACACAGGCCTGATGATCGGCCTCTACTTGATTGCGATGGCGCAAACGTTCAACGATATTTTTGACGTCTTGGGCATGATCTTTGGGCGCAATCAGAACCGCATCGACGGTGTCGATCACCACGTAGTCTTCAAGCCCGATGGCGGCGATGACACGGCCGCATTCGCTGCGCACGTATGTATCGGTGCAATCTTGCAACACGACCTTATCATCACATTGATCCGCATCTGCCAAGTCGGCAAGGGCGGTCCACGATCCGACGTCACTCCAGCCAAAATCACCACGCACCATGGCGGCGCGCTGGGTGTGTTCCATCACCGCATAATCAATCGAGATGTCTTTTGCCATGGCAAATGATTTTGCCTCAGGACACATCATGCCACCGCCGCGCCGACCACGTTCGATGGCCGTTTTGCAGGCATCAACGATGCCGGGGTGATGCTGTTCCAATTCCGCCAGATAACGTGAGGCCTTGAACAAGAACATGCCACTGTTCCAATGATAGGATCCGTCATCGATATACGCTTGTGCTGTTTCGCGGTTCGGCTTTTCCACAAAGTTTTGCACTTTGTATCCCTGCTCCACACCCTTAAGCGGGGGGCCTTCGTGGATGTATCCAAATCCAGTTTCGGGACGGATGGCTTTCATGCCAAAGGTCACCAGATAGCCCCGCTGCGCCGCAATCACCGCTTCAGCCACACAAGCATGAAAACGAGATTTACTTTCCAGAACATGATCGGATGGCATCACCAGCATCAAGGCATCTGGGTCATGTTGGGCTAAACTCAACGCCGCCAATGCAATCGCCGGGGCCGTATTGCGCCGCACCGGCTCCATGATCACCAGACTGGCATCTTGTTTGATTTCCTTAATTTGGTGCTCCACCAAAAAACGAAAATCCTCTCCCGTCAGATAGGTTGGGGCGGCGTAACAACTGCGATCGCCAACCAACAATGCGGTGTCTTGCAACATGGTACGCTGGGTCACCATGGCCAGGAATTGCTTCGGCAAATCCGCGCGCGAAACCGGCCACAGCCGTGTACCCGCACCACCACACAAGATCACGGGGTGAACAATCACTTTATTGTTTGAGGGCTTTTTGCGCGCCATGATGAGCTCCTGCTTGGTTGATTCGGGGGGGGGCGGATAAACACCGTCCCGGACCCACAGGGGCAACGGCTGTGCCAAAGCCGCAGATCAGCAACAAAACACATTAAAACAACCCACTAACCTCAGCAGGCCAGTACCAACGGCATTCTTATATGGTTAAGATTGTCAGATTGACCCGCATCCAGATAAAAAAGCCAAAGCCCTGTCAAATTGATGTTGGGAGGTTGATGGATGGTCTCGACACAATGCGGGTCAACTTGACACATCCCCCCCAGCGAGCCTGTCAAACTGACACGGTGCGCCGAGCCCTGCCGGGGCCAAGATTATAATTCATTGATAACATTGCATATTCAAACACACGCCAGCTTGGCATGGCTTGTGCGGCTAAGGTTTCGGGTTTTCTTAAAAATGGAGTATCCGATATGAGCGCCGTCGAACATAAAATACAGTCCCAAAAAGCCAACGAGTTGTTTGAGCTGTTAAGTGAACACAAAAACAAATCCGTTTTAAGCATTTTTGGCCTTGGTTATGTGGGCGCTGTTTCAGCGGCCTGCTTCGCCGACCTCGGCCACTCCGTAATTGGCGTCGACCCGGACCAAAACAAAGTCGACACCATCAATCAGGGCCAATCGCCCATCGTCGAAGAAGGTTTGGCCGAGCTGCTCACCAAGGGTGTACGCACCGGCCTTTTGAAGGCCGACATCGACCCACACAGCGCCGTCATCAATTCCGACATTTCATTTGTCTGCGTCGGCACCCCTTCGACGCCTGACGGTGGATGTGACCTGACTTACCTCAAAGCTGTGTCCGCTGAAATCGGCACGGCCCTGAAAAATAAAGATGGCTATCA
Organism: Magnetovibrio sp.; assembly: GCA_016763255.1. GTDB lineage: Bacteria > Pseudomonadota > Alphaproteobacteria > Rhodospirillales > Magnetovibrionaceae > Magnetovibrio. Next base: position 15,168 of record JAESUA010000032.1, read on the forward strand.
CGTGATTGTTTATCGCTCCACCGTACCGCCGGGAACCACCAACAATATTTTGCGCCCGATCATCGAACAAACATCCGGCAAGCGCGCGGGCAAGGACTTCGGACTGTGTTTTCATCCCGAATTTTTACGTGAAAGCTGCGCCATTGCCGATTTCCACGAGCCCCCAAAAACGGTTATCGGCGCGCAAGATACCCACAGCGCACACACCCTTGCCAAGCTCTATGACGGCATCGATGACAACATCATCAACACCTCCATCGAAGTGGCCGAAATGGTCAAGTACACCGATAATACCTGGCACGCCCTGAAGGTTTCGTTCGCCAATGAAATCGGCAAACTGGGCCGTGCACTGGGCGTTGATAGTCACGAGGTGATGAATGTGTTCTGCCGCGATACCAAGCTCAACCTGTCTTCGTATTACATGAAACCAGGTTTTGCATTTGGCGGGTCATGCCTGCCCAAGGATGTGCGCGGCATCAACCATTTGGCCCAAGAAAATGGCGTGAAGATGCCGATCATCGGATCGATCATCGAAAGCAACACCGCCCAAATCGAACATGCCGCACGCATGATCATGGAATGGGGCGACGGACGCGTGGGTTTTTTGGGACTGACCTTCAAGGCCAACACAGACGATTTACGCGAAAGCCCGGTACTGGAATTGCTGTCGATCATTCACCGCCTGGGCCGCGACATCAGCATTTACGACCCCAACTTAGATCTCGATACCGCCCTGCGTCATCATCTCATGCACAGCCGCCACGCGGGCGAAAGTGTTGAAAAATTAATGACTGATTTGCCCAATATGGTGCGCACCAGTGCGGCCTCCATCCTGGCCAGTTGTTCAACAATCGTCGTATCCCACAATACCCCGATGTTCCAACAGGCTGCCCTCCACCGCCGCCCGGAGCAACACGTCATCGATCTGGTGCGTGCCTTCGAAGGCACCGGCCTTGCCGATGAAGTCTTGGCCGCGGGAATGAACGACTATCTGCAAAAACCGGTGCATGCGCTGGAACTGACCAATATGGTGCGCAAATGGGCGCCACATCAGCGCAGCCAACGCATTTTGTTGGCTGAAGACGATTTGGCGCTTGGCCAAGTGACCCGCGCCAAATTGGAAAAAGCCGGCTGCATCGTCGATGTGGTGCGCGATGGCCGCAACGCCGCTTACGCCGCACGCGAAGCCGACTATGACCTTATCTTCATGGACATTTCCATGCCCAACATGGATGGCATCGAGGCGACCAAAATTATCCGCTCTCACCACGGATTGCGATCTGGCGTACCCATCGTGGCCCTGACCGCACTCGCCACCCCAGAACTAAGCGAAACCTATCACGGCATTTGCTGGTGAAAATGGTCACGCTTTTTTACAAAGGATATGTGCAATGTTAAACACCCTTCAGCCTCCTAAAAACCCCGCCATACCTGAACTGTCTGAGGCCCACCGGTTCGACCCTAGCATCTTGCGCGAATACGACATCCGGGGTGTGGTGGGTGAAACCATCACCGTGATGGATGCCAAAGCCATTGGTTTGGCCTTTGGCACCATGGTGCGACAACTTGGCGGCACCAGGGTGTGCATTGGCCGTGATGGCCGCATCCATTCTCAGGCCCTTTATTCGGCCCTGGCAAAGGGGCTGCAAAGCACCGGCATCAATGTCATCGCCATTGGCGTGGGGCCAACCCCGATGTTGTATTTTGCCGATCGCGTATTTGAATCCGATGGTGCCATCATGGTCACCGGGTCGCACAACCCACCTGAATACAACGGCTTTAAACTGGTCCTTGGCCATCAACCATTTTTCGGTGAAGACCTTCAAAGCCTCGGCCAATTGGCTGGCGAAGGCAGTTTTGTCGAAGGCGATGGCCGCCGCAGCAATGTTGATATAGCAGGTAAATATATCAACGCGTTGGACAGTAGTTCGATTGCACGTCCGCTCAAAGTTGCCTGGGATCCAGGTAACGGTGCGGCAGCACAAATCACAGCGCAATTGGTACGCCGTCTTCCCGGACACCATATCGTGATCAATGAAGAAATCGATGGAACATTCCCCAATCATCACCCCGATCCGACGGTGCCGGAAAATCTCGAGCAATTGCGCGACGTCGTGATCCGCGAGCACTGCGCCTTTGGCATCGCATTTGATGGCGATGGTGATCGCATCGGTGTGATTGACGACGAGGGCGAAATTCTGTGGGGTGATCAACTGTTAAGCCTGATCGCCGAAAGCGTTTTGAACGCCAACCCCGGTGCCACCATCATCGCCGACGTCAAAGCCAGTCAAATCCTCTTTGATCGCATCACAAAATTGGGCGGTCGAGCCATGATGTGCAAAACCGGCCATTCCCTGATCAAATCAAAAATGAATGAAACTGGGGCCATCTTGGCTGGCGAAATGAGTGGCCATATGTTTTTTGCCGATCGTTATTTTGGCTTCGATGATGCGCTGTACGCGGCTGTTAGATTGTTGGAAGTGGTCGCCAGTCGTACCCAGCCCTTATCGTCATATCGCAAAGCTTTGCCGCAAGTTTACAACACCCCGGAATTACGCATCGAATGCCCCGATGAGCTAAAATTCAAGGCACTCGCGACCATCGAAGACACGGTCGCGCAAAGTGGTGCCGATGCCATCACCATCGATGGCGTACGCGTCACAACCCAAGACGGTTGGTGGCTCTTGCGTGCCTCCAACACCCAACCCGCACTGGTCGCACGATGTGAATCACAAACCTTTGCAGGGCTTGCATCGCTCAAAGCGACTCTTATCGAACACCTCAGATCTGCTGGCGTGACGGTGCCCGATAACCTCAAAAATAACTGAACCAACACTGAAACCAAACTGGAGTAAAGATCATGTCCGCCTCATCCCACTCCCCTTACTCACTGTACATTCCGGAGCTGCACATCCGCTGCTCCAATGACAAAAAACTGTTTGCATTGAGTCACATCGCGCAAGATATTATGGCGCAAACACGGCCCACAAGCATCCTCAGCGGGGTGCATGTGATAATGGAGGACGGCTGGTGGATGGTCCGTGCCGACGATCACGATCCGGCCCTCATTGTCCGTGCCCAAGCCAGCAGCGAGGCTGGATTGGCACACTTAAAACGCACCCTCGCCAACCACTTGGATAGGGTCTGCCTAGATTTCCCCCTGTCCCACTTAGATTAAAACACACGTCAGGAGAAATCCGATGAAACCCTATTTTCCTACACAAAACCGCAACGATCACAACCAAGCCATGGACTTTGCCGTACGCCTTGTCTCCTTGATGGGTTTTGAAGGGGCAATATCCGTATGCATTGAAAACCAGTGGAATGGCACCGAAAAAACCATTCGTCACATGCGCAAAGACCTCACCTTCAACTGACATAAACTAAAATTTCAAAATGCCACGGCCGCCGAAATCACATCGTCGGCCATGGCATTTTGAAATTTTGAAGTCACTATGCAGCTTGATTTTCGAGGTATTTTTTAAGCGCAACAAACGCATGATCAACTGCTTCACGCAGATCATCCGTCATCGTGAAGGCATGTTTTACATTGCCTGTTTTACAGTGCGATTCGATGGCCCGGGCAATGGTGTGAAGTTGCATCGCACCGAATGTCGCGGATGAACTGCCGATGGTATGGCATTCCAGTTCCAACGTATCGGCATCCCCCAACATTTCAGCATCGGCAATGCGCTCCATGCGCTCCGCAACATCGCTGAAAAATGAGTCGAGGAACTTGGGAATCAGCGCCTCATCGGTTTCGGTCGCCAACTCGGCCAATATGGATGCATCAAATATTGTGGTGGCATTGAGCGCCGGTATTTGATCGGGCATATTGGCCTTAACCACAGCGCGTTGATCATCCTTCGTCCATCGCGCCAGCATTTCCAAGACCGGGGCACGGCCCACCGGCTTAGCCAAATAATCATCCATACCGGCGGCCAGGATGCCTTCACGATCACCGACCATGGCATGGGC
>JAESUA010000403.1 GCA_016763255.1 Magnetovibrio sp.
ATGGCCCAGACGGTGTGTCCGACGATTTGCCCGCGCCCGAACGCGCCTTGCGCCAAGCCTATGCCCGCTGTTTCAGCACGGTGGAAGGAGAACGGGTGCTGAAACATTTACGGTCCATCACCTTGGAGCGGGCGCTGGGCCCCGGTGCGCCGACGCAAACCCTGCGTCATATCGAAGGTCAGCGCCAGTTGGTGAGCTACATCGCCGCCCTCAGCGAGCGTGGCCGTAAGGGCCAATGACACGCATCCCCATTGTCAAAAAATATTTAAATTCAAATGTAGGAGATACTTGATGAACATTCCCAATTCCCCCCTTAACGATACAAAAGTACCAGCCGGTACCCAGGCCAATGCGCAGGCTCGCCCTGCGTGGGTGCCGGAAAAATTCTGGGATGATGAAAATGGCGAGGTGCGCCTGGAAGCTTTGGCGCGCTCTTACCAAGCTTTGGAAAACCGCCTGGGTTCGGGTGAGGGGAGCAACCCCGTTTTCCAAACTCCAGACGTGCCCGATCACCCCGGTGCTTATGACATCATGATCGACGATGACCTGCTGGACATTGATGACGAGGTGAACAAGCGCCTGCATGAAAATGGCTTTTCTCAATCCCAGGCCCAGCTGGTCTACGACTTGGCATCTGAACGCATGACGCCGATGGTGGCCCAAATTTCTGCGCAATATGAAAATGCCCGTGAAGAAGATCTCTTGCACGAACATTTTGGTGGCCAAGAACGTTTTGCAGCCATCCGCCCGCAATTGCGCGCGTGGGGTGAAGCGAACTTGGACAAAACGGTGTTCGAAAACTTGGTAGCCTCATCCGCAGGCGTCATCGCCATGTTCGAAATGATGAAGAACCGCGAACCCAACTTGATGCGGGCCGCCGATAAAACTTCGGGCAATTCGGAACAAGATCTTAAACGCATGATGAAAGATCCGCGCTATTGGAAAGAACGTGATCCAAGTTATGTGTCGCGGGTGCGCCAAGGCTTTGCCGCGCTCTACCCGGAAGCCTAACGGCTTTCGGCATGGTTCAGTGCGGCCAGGCTCCTCCTCTTGTCAGGCTCCACTGATCGGCGGTGAGCGCGTTCGATCCGCAGCTCCCGCCGCTTGGACCCCGGACGATCTGAAAGGATCGTTCGGGGTCTTCCTTGGATATTTCACGTTTGAAAGTCCTGTACGTCAAAATATTGAGTTTTTATAGGATCTTGTCATTGTATGAGGACTTATGATGAGTTATTTAAGGACATTGGGGTGTGATATTTTTGCAACAATTTTACGCATTGATGTCATTTTTATTAAACATCCTCTTTCAATTTAATGTATCATGGTGATACATGACCTGAGTGCTATTGAAATGATTGTCTTGAAGCATAACCTTTAAGGATGTTTAGGAACTAATTGATGAAAGTCCCTTGGATACCCGCACAGGCTACTGAAACATTGAGGAGTTATGCTGTTGATTGTGAATTCGAAATTCGATGGACAGGACATGCTAGAGACAGAATGGCAGAGCGTGAACTCATCATGGGTGATGTTCTCTATGTTTTAAAGCAAGGTGTTGTTTTAAATGAAGCGCAACAAGCTACCCGTTCCGACTGTTACAAATATGAGTTGGAGTGCTCCACACCAAATTCGAATGGGAGAACCGTTCGCGTGGTTGTAATTCCATCTCCTGATCGCCCCGCTGTTAAAGTAATTACAATCATGTGGGTAGATGGGAAATGAATAAACTAATGATCCAGGTCGAGGGAGACCAGTAGTATGGCTACAGATGTTGATAAACCCTATAGGTATGCAGAATGCGGCCTAGAAAATGTGTATGTACATGGGCTTTCACCCCTTACTGATGATGAAGGTGAGGAGGTATACGGCATACAAAATGTAAATGGCCTTCATAAAGCTATCGCTAGCTCCATTGTGACTTACTCTGCTGCGATGAGCGGTAAGCAATTGCGGTTCTTAAGGACTGAAATGGGCTTCACTCAGGCTGAAGTAGGGAAGATGGTTCATAAAGAGGCATTAACAGTTGGTCGGTGGGAACGTGAAGAATGCCCAATTGATACAAATGCGGACACAATTATCCGTTTAGTTGCAATTGAGCGCTTAAGCTTAAAACCAGAATTAAGTGTTGAAGACCTTGCAGGGCTAAGTGTTCAAAAGGCTGCGCCACATGTAATTGATATTGATGGCGAAGATCCTAAAAACTATAGACCGCTTGCAGCCTAGTTATAGATATTCAAGTTAGAGAGCCCGCCAAAAGGCGGGTTCTTTTCTATATATATTATATTATTTTCCGGATCTTTTATTTAGATGTTTTCTAAATCCATTTATGCATCGCAAGATAATCGTGCACGCGTGGAACTTGGGTCTTGATTGAGAACTCAGTTTTATATTTATGCCCAATCGTCACAAGTAGGAGAAGGCTGTCAAGGAGGCTGAACAGAAACAGCAGGCCCAACAGAGCAAGGCGCAACGTCAAAATGCCTTGGACTATGAAGCCGCCGCCTGGGGTACACAACGCAGTCTTGCGGCATCGACACCTAAGGCTACGCAGGCAAGTCAACCGAACGTTAAATCCCGATCGTTTCTTGACGATGTGGGCTTGGTCGGCAGGGCGGGGCTTCAAAAAGCAGGAGGCCCTGTCCTAGATCTTGGTATATCGATTGTCGAAACCCTGGGTTCACCGCTGAATTTGGGTGTGGATTGGACTGCGGTTAATAATGCTCGCAACTATCTCGATGACCTGGTGAGCACAAAGGAAAAAACGAGTATGGCGGCTGACATCGGCGCATTCCTCGGTAATGCGACAACAGTCGGTATCGATATAGGAACGTTCGGGACCACCGCAGTGGGCTCTGCCGCAGGCAAAAGTTGGAACAAAGGCCATCAACAAAACTGGAGCAAAGAAAAACAGAATAAGGACCTTGGGTACGAATTGGGCATGGGTTTCATCACCGGCCGCCTGGGCAACGCCGTTGGTCTGCTGGGTAAAGGTACAAACCTGCTTGGCAAAAATGAGATCATCTCAGGTTTGTCTGAAAAAGCACTCTCGACACTCTCAGCAGCATCCGCGAAATACGGCATCGATTTATTGGCGGAGAAGCAGGGCAAAGATCGTTCTGGTGAAAGTAGGAAGGACTAAGCTAATCGCAGTCCTCAAACTCGCCACCCATGATCGTGATTTTCCAGGAGACACAAATAAAGTCACCCAGGTTCATCTGGGAGTCATCTTTATAACCCTGTAGCCAGAGGTCCACTTTGGCCCATGCACTACCATATTCTTGGGCCATCATCATCCAGTGGCGGTACTGTTCTCCTTCAGTCAGGTCGAGTGCTGCTAGGTTAATCATGGCGGCTGTTGAGCCATGTTTTGCGGCGTTTATCCGCCAAAATAGCATTTTCTGACTGTCTTGTGTGCGCCCGTGTCCATGATTGTAGCAAATACTTATGTTATACATTGCTGAAGCATAGTTCCCTTGAGCGGCTTGTTTATACCAATCACACTCAATATTTGGATCTTTAGGAAAAACAATGCCGTCATAATGCATAATGCCGATCTTATTCATCGCCTTGGGATGCCCGGCTTCGGCCAACGGCAGCAGAATATTCTTGGCGCGTTGATAGTCGCCGTCGTCGTAGGCGGCGACGCCTTTTTCGACCAACAGGTCTTGGGTCTCGTCGGCCTGGACGCTTGTGGTGAGACACAGCGCGACGATCAAGATCGGTAATAATTTGTAGATGCAGGCAACCATGGCGGGAGGGTAGCGCCGTTTTTGGGCGTGCACAAGTGAGACTCTTTATATTCGTTAGGTGATTTTTAGACACCCAATTTAACCAACAGTTTTGATACCGCCGGATAACCGTGCGCCGGGCTCTTGAAAAAGGGCCCGGCTTTTTTGTGCGCGGCCCGGTGGGGATTTACGCGGCTTATCAAGGGCGGCGGACCTGAATTTTTATTCCCGGGTGGTCCGCCATAACCCATGCCAAGCCGTGCTCAACCTCGTTTTAATTTAGCAGGAGACAGACATGTCGACGACCGTCGAACAGTCATTCGTCCGTCATTTTCAGGCGGAAGTACATTTGCAGTATCAGCAGATGGGCTCAAAATTGCGCAACACCGTGCGCACCAAAGACAGCATCATTGGTTCCACCTCCACCTTTCAAAAGGTGGGCAAAGGCACCGCCTCGACCAAGGCGCGTCACGGCAAGGTTCCGGTGATGAACGTCGATCACACCCCGGTTGAAATCAGTCTTTATGACTATTACGCCGGGGACTGGGTCGATCAGTTGGATGAGTTGAAAACCAACATCAATGAACAGCAAGTGGTGGCGCGCGCCGGTGCCTATGCATTGGGTCGCAAAACCGATGAGCTGATTATTGGCGAAATGGACAAGTCCACCAACTATGCCGGCACCGGTGTTGATGGCTTGACCAAGGCCAAGGTTCTGGCTGGTTTTGAAATGCTCGGTGAAGCTGATGTTCCGGACGATGGCGATCGTTACGCCGTGGTCGGTTGGAAACAATGGTCGGAGCTTTTGAACATTCAAGAGTTTGCCGACAGCCAATACATCGGTGATGACGAACTGCCGTGGAAAGGCACCCAAGCCAAACGTTGGTTGGGCGCATTGTGGATGCCGCATTCCGGCCTCACCAAGGATGGTTCCAGCGTTCGTTATTGTTACTGGTTCCACAAATCCGCCATCGGTCACGGTGTCGGGTCGGACGTTAAAACCGACATCACCTGGCACGGCGATCGCGCCGCGCACTTTGTCAACAACTCCATGAGCCAGGGCGCGGGTCTGATCGACACTTCCGGTGTCGTGTCCATGCGCTGTCTCGAAGTTTAAGGGAGCTATTTGATGGCATACGCCTCGAAAGATCTAAGCGTTCTCGCTTACGCCAACGGTTTCACACTGTGGCATTTTACCACCAA